>JBIKRY010000103.1:0-14362 GCA_044348925.1 Bernardetiaceae bacterium | reverse complement strand
AATACCTACTATTAAGGAATTTTTATCCGAAATAAAATTTCCCACAAAAGATAAATCTAAATTAACTAAGGGAGAAATAGAATATCTAACTGGTGGTTGGTTTGAAGAATATATATACCATAAAGTACAAATTATACTATCATTATCAAATGATGAAGTTTTACTTGGGGTAAAATTACAAAAAAATCAAAGAACATTAGATAATGACTTAGATGTTGTATTTACGTATAATAATGCAATTCACGTTATCGAATGTAAAACAGGTATGACTGAATTTGGAAAAGTATCTACAAAATTATTCAATGAAACAGTTTACAAAGCATCTGCACTTAGAAAAAACTTTGGGTTAACTGTAAACTCTTACTTGTTTACGTTAAGTTCATTAGAAAAAAAGAATTCTGGTGAAGTTGATTATTTTGAAAGGGCTTCGGTTTTAGGAATTAAACTAATAGATAGAAATTCTTTTTTAGATTCCTCTAAATTAGATGATTTTATTCAATCTCTTAGATAGAACAAAACTTTTGCAATAAAAACAAATAAACTCTTATGCAAACTTACATCACCCAACTCATAGAAGACCTAACTTACCGCACTAACAACCCTGTAGCTCCACCCGACTACAAGTTGTTGCACCCAAACCACCACGCCCTTGAACCACAATATGGCGGAATGTTAGACTATATTGTGTCGTGGGAATGTGCGGTAGATGAGCCAATGACAAAAGTTTTTGGCATAGCTCCCGAAGCCTTTCCGCCACCCGAACAGCTAACCGAAGCACAAGCTACACAGGTAAACGAGGCTATTTTGGCTTTGTGGGCAGCCCACCGCATCATAGCAGATTATCCCAGCGAAGTACCACCGTTGGTTTTGTATCGTGTTTTGCGAAATTCGTGGGCAGAAGACGGCGTACAACTGATTACAGGCGGTAGTATGCACAAAGAATTTTGCAATTATTATCCCGAAGAATGTCCTTGGGGAATAGATTTTTGTGCTTGTAAAAATGCAGAATGGTATCAAGAAGATGTAGAAGATATGAGTAATTCGGTTGAGAAAAACCCTGATGATTTGCCTTTTTAGTTTGCTGTGAAATACAATAATTTGTTTGTAAATAGTTATCTTTGTGAATATATTTTAATTAAACACTAATACTTTTATGGCATATTCAAATTTTACCTTAGCTAAACTCAAAAAAGATTATGGCATTAAACAAATAGACACACATTTGTTTATAAATATTGATTTGCCCATTTTTCAAGCAAGCCAACATTTATTAGATGATATTGAGCAAGGAAAAGATATGCCACTCTATACCGAGAAAGCAAAATCGGAGGCTTTAATATCGCCAATAATAAGAGAAATGAAAAGGAAAAATCCGCACATTACTATTTTTTCGGGTTACAGTTTAAATATAGAAAATGATGCGGAACTGAATGGTAATCCTGATTTTATGATTTCGGCTAAATCTAATATCATTGAGCCTCAAAATCCTATTTTTTGTTTGTTTGAATCAAAAAATAAAGAGCCTTATGAAGGTTTTGCACAATGTGCTGCCGAAATGTATGCAGCACGTATTTTTAACCTACAAGCAGGTGAGCCTTATGAAACAATTTATGGTGCAGTAACAAATGCTTATGATTGGGTTTTTTTGAAACTTGAAGGTGACACTATATTTATTGATAAAAACCGTTATTTTTTAAATGATTTAACAAAAATATTAGGCATTTTACAATTTATTATTAACCAATATAAAAGCTAAAACTATGGCATATTCAGATGCAACTTTTGCTAAACTGCGTACAGAATATAAAATTTTGCAAGACTATCAAGATTTTAAATTTAATACCTTAGTATCCATACCGCCAAGCACAAGATTGGCAGAAGATATAGCAGAAGGAACTCAAATGACTATTGCCTCTGAAAAGGCAAAATCGGAGTTTTTGCTTGCACCCATAGTAAAAGAATTGCAACGAAAAAATCCCCAAATTACCCTATTTTCTGGTATCAGTTTTAGTATTGAAGGGGAAAAATTGTTGAATGGTACGCCAGATTTTATGATAAGTGCCAGACCTCGAAGAGCCGATATAGAAGCCCCTATTTTTTGTATGGTAGAAGCAAAAAATGGTATCATAGAAGAAGGTTATGCCCAATGTGCTGCCGAAATGTATGCAGCACGTTTGTTCAATAAACAAATGAATGAACCTTATGAAACTATATATGGTGTGGTAACTAATGCTTTTGATTGGGTATTTTTGCGATTAGAAGCTGAATATATTTGGATTGATACGCAACGCTATTTCTTAAATGATTTGCCAAAAATTTTAGGCATTTTTCAATTTATCATTGACCAATACAAACAATAAAACCTTATAACAAACCAATGAAAAACCTCATACTTTTATTCTCTCACACCCTCACACCCGAACAAATTGCAGACGCAAAAAGCAGTTTAGGCGTAGAAAATTTTGTGAGTTTGCCCGAAAATCTAAAAAACATCTGGGGCAATGTACCACCCGAAGCAGATTTAGATTTTTCAAAATATTTGCAACCAATTACCGATTTTTTAGCAAAAGAAGCCAAAACAAATGACATTGTTTTAGTACAAGGAGATTTTGGTGCAACTTTTCAAATCGTAGCTTTTTGCAAAACGCAGCAGTTTATTCCTGTTTATGCAACCACCGAAAGAGTAGCCATAGAACAAACTCAAGCAGATGGTAGTGTAATCTTGCAAAAAGTATTTAAACACAAGGCATTTAGAAAGTTTTAGTTAGGAATTATGATTTTTTTTATCTAAAAATAAACCATAATTTAAAGCTAATTCCCAATTCAAACCTCATTCATAAATTCAAACTGATTCATAACTCAAAAAATGATACACAAACTTAAATACTTACGAGTAGAATTTGATGAAAAAATAGCAGTCCACGAAATCACGCAATTTAGAGGGGCTTTAATAGACAAAGTTGGTAGAGAAAATACAATTTTTCATAATCATTTAGACGACAAAGTTTACCAATATGGTTATCCTTTAATCCAATATAAAATAGTCCGCCATCGTCCTACTTTGCTGTGTTTGCACAAGGGAACTGAAGAAATACATCATTTTTTTAGCCAAGCACAATGGAATTTGCAACTCCACGACCGAGAATTGCAAATGAAAATAGCCCAATTAGATATGAAAGAATATACAATGAATGTATGGGATAAGTTTTTTAGCTACCGCATTTCGCAATGGTTAGCTCTGGATGAATCTTCCTACCAAGCCTATCAAAAATTAGAAGACGAAGTTAGTCGCATACAAACTTTACAAAGCAAACTATGTGGCAATATTATTAGTCTTGCCAAAGGAATTTCGTGGCAACTTCCCAATAAAGAAACTAATCCTATAAAATGTCGCATTACTTCGCCTATTAAACAACAAGCAGTAAAATTTAAGCAAACTTCTTTAATAGCTTTCCAATTAAACTTTGAAACCAATGTTTTTTTGCCTCCCTATATTGGTTTAGGCAAAAGTCCAAGCAGAGGTTACGGATTGGTGGAAAGCATAAACAAATAGCCTTTGCACCTACTACATAACTGTAGTAGGTGCAAAACCAAATAAAGTTTTAGTAGCTTATTATAAGATTATTTTTCGTCAAAATATGTATATTGATACAGAGTTGTTTCTACTTCTTTGCCGTTTCTATCTATTTCGATACTTTTTTGTAACATATTATTTTGGTAGCTATTGGTAATTTTGGCTTGCAAAATTCCCTCATAATAGCTATAAATAATTTCGGTAACAAGTTGTTGCTTGTCATAAATATATTCGGTTTTGCTATCCAATTTCCACGTATTTTTTGGCGATTTTCGACTTTCCATAGTCAGCAAAACTAATTTCTGTTGGGTGTTATAGTGGTATTTTTTTTGAGATTCTCCAAATTCATAGGCATAAATAGTTTTTGCAAGTTGATTTTTAGCATTATAAAAATTTTTTTCCAAAACAATAGCTTGTTTTGTACCCAAATCTGTAAAAACCAAACTTTCTAGACTATCAAAAGGAGTATAAAAATAAGTTTTCTCTGTAGATTTTATATACGCAAATTCCCAAAATTTTTCGTCTTTACTAAACCATTTGCTATGTTCTATTTTTTTGCTAATTTTATCCTTATTGTATATGGTTTCTTCGCAAATATAGGCACTGTCTGTATCCAATAGATTTTGCCATTTTTGATGCCGAATAATTCGTCCTTTGCTATCCAAACTATCTTCTATGCTATAAAACGGATAAGCTCCAAACTCACCAATTCCAATAATTTTATTATCTCTATAATTATATTTTGTAATTCCATTTCCATTACTTTCTCCACACATAATATATTGTTGCACAAGTCGGTTTTTATTATCATATTCATACTCTTCTGTACAATAATATGTAGGTTGGACACGGAAAATAAGGTTTCCATTTTTGTCATATTGTTCTTTAAGCAGTGTGTCCAAAGTTTTTGTTTCCACATTTTTGACCATAGCAAGTGTTTGTTGTAGCCTTTTTTGTGCCAAACCTGTCAAATTTATTATACATAGAACAACGAATAATAATACTTTAATTTTCATCAGACAAAAATTTACAAGTAAAAAATTATTACTCTAACCATAAAATCACGTAAAACTACAGTACAAATAAGCTATATAAAAAATCTTCGTACCGTAGCAACAGGCTAAAGTCCAATGCTATTAAGCTAAGAAAGTAAAATTGTAATATTTCTAATTACTTGATTATCAATTAATTATGCTTTTAAAGTTCCGTTAGGAACGACATATTTATAGCAAAAGTAATTACCAACCCCTCCCAAAGTGCCGTAGGCACAACATATTTCGTGCCTACGGCACTTTGGGAGGGGAAATATACGCCTACTATAAATATTTCGTTCCTAACGGAACTTTAAAAGCATAATTATTTGATTATCAAGTAATTAACAATTTCACTTTCTTAGCTTAATAGCATTGAACTTTAGTCTGTTGCTACGTATTTTTATCTAAAATTTTGCTTAGTTTGAAGATAGTTTAAACATTGTATATAGGCATCAAAAGTTTTGTTTGCAGTTTCTACTATTTGGTCTATTTGTGTAGGAGTTTTGGCTACTTCTTGGAGAATAGAGCAAAATTCTTTCCAATTTTTACCTGTATTTTCGCCATAAATTTGATAATAGTGCATTGCATTGCTATAGTTTTGCAAATTTTTATTTTTTTGTAGTTCCCTAAAAATAATAGCACCACCCAACGTGGCACCTTCCATTACATACATTGCCCCCAAACCTTGCTCAAGTGTTTGTATTTTTATAGTATTTGGCATTGCTTGACTAACATTTGCAGTTATTCCCAAATTTTCTATATCTTGTTTTAGGGCTTGTGTTTTTTGCCTTGCCCCAAAATTTAAGCCTTGATACAACACGATTGCAGGTATTTTTGCAAGTTGTTTTTCTATTTGTTCATGAAAAATATAGGTAGCAAGCAGCAAATTCTTATATTCTTCTATTTGCAAAGTGCCTTGCATAATTTTGTCTGCATTTGCCTTATTTTCTGTAATGCTATGCTTACTTTGTGTTGCAGTCTTTAAGATTTTTAAAATCATTTAATGATAAATTTGTCGTCATGGTCAAAATTAATGTTGGTATGTTTGTTAGAAGTTTGTGTAATTTTGCGTACAATTAGGTCTAATTCATTAGCTTGTTCTACTATTTTTGCTAAAATTTCTCGATTAAAACTATCTGTTGGATTTTCATAGTCAATAATATCTATTAAACCCATAATATTTGCCAATGGTTTTCGTAGTTCATGAGATTGCATCTGTGCTACTTCGCTAAGTTGGTCGTTTTGTTGCAATATTTGTTTATATGCCTCTTGTAATGTGTTACTATAATTAGCTAATTGTTCGTGTGCTGTCTGCAAATTAGTATAGGCATCTTGTACTTGTTTGGTTCTATTTTTTACCAAAATTCTCATTTTGCCAAGTTGTTCCCTAAATTTTTCTGCTTTAATAGCTAATAATTCTATCAGATTAGTTCTAAGTTCTGTAACAATATTTATTTCCGCACTTGTCCATGGCATAGATTGATTTTTTATCGTTTGTTTCCAAATTTCAAAAGATTTTCGTGGGCTAAGTCGTTGACTTCCGTCAGTAGTATTTACGACTAACTTTTCTTCTGGATTGCCACCCCATTTTACTTCTTGTAAGACTTCTGGTGCAAACCAAATAACAAAGTTAGACGAATTTGGTGAAATTCTAATTGCTAAAATTCCACTTGCTATAGCTACATAATTTTTTGCTTGTGGCAAAACCTCTGATAATTTATTGGTAAAATAAATATCTTTTTTTTGAATTTTATCTAACCATTTTAGTATTATTAATATATCTTCTTGTTTAGGTGTATTGCCTTGTGTCAAAATTGCTTCTTCATAACAAATAGCAAGTCCTGAGGCATGAGTAAGGGATAATATTTCTGGCAATATTTTGGAAATTGTATAGAAAAAATTATCTTTTCCACTGAGTTGTTTTAGTATTTCATATTTGGTATGTTCGGCTTGGTGGATAAAATTTTGGTAGATATTTTCTTGTTGGAGTCCCAAATGATAGGAAAAAAGTTTGCCAAAAAATTCTACTGCTTTTCGCATACCATAGCTAATATATTTCGTATCATAATGATGACAAGCAATTAAGCCCCAAAGTTTGCCCTCAAAGATAATAGAAATAGTTAAGGTAGCTTTTACGCCCATATTTTGCAAATATTCTATGTGC
Source organism: Bernardetiaceae bacterium (assembly GCA_044348925.1). Taxonomy (GTDB): domain Bacteria; phylum Bacteroidota; class Bacteroidia; order Cytophagales; family Thermoflexibacteraceae; genus JAAFKA01. The sequence goes on along the minus strand of JBIKRY010000103.1, from coordinate 7,590 downwards.
ATAGGGGAAATACTCCGCAAAGCCACATACGACATATCCAAATATTGTTGGGTAATCGGGTGCAAAGCTGGAATAATTTCGGCATAAGTATAGCCAACATCGGGAATAATACGCACCCAATTTTTTAGGTATAACTCTCGTGCTTGGGGCGGAATATCACTTGCAGGAAAATGCAAACCCTCATAAGAAGTAAGCCATGATTCTTTTATTTCTGCAATTACTTCGCCATTCCAATTTTCATCAAAACGATACAGCATCACTCTATCATACATAGTCAGATATTTTACTTTTTTTACTGCCACTGTTGCCAAATCTTCTATAGTTTTGGAATTTTGTAACTCTTGAGCAATGCTATTGATATGATAATAAAAATTATTATAGCTAAGTGAATGTATATCTGCTTGTTCAAACTCAATAACCAAATAGGCGCCTATAGCGTGAGCAACACAAGTAAATTGTAAATTGCCCACAAAAAATAAAGAAAATGGACTATACATGGCATAATCTTGACTCGCAATTATTTTTTTTAGCAATTTAACACTTTCTTCTGATAGATAATTTTCCAAAGACGTTTGTAGTAAAGTTCTTGCATCTTTACCTATATAACTTATAATATTACTACTTACTTGTAAAATTAGCAAATTATTTATATCTATTACCAATAAAAATCCAAATGCTTGAATTTTATTAGGAATATGAATTGACTCGGTTTCACAAGTAGTTAAATCTATTGGTTTTTGCATATATCTGTGCTATATCTTAATGTTGAATAAATTGGTTTTGAAAAATACAAAAAAAATGTTAAATAATAGTAATTTTAGGAAAATTTTGTTTTAAATCTATTTATAATATATTTCATATAATTATTGTTACATTTTTATAAAACGTACATTAACTAATACAAACTAATTATTTAACCTTATGTTTTGCTATCTGCGATTTTTTATTATTTTATTACTTTGCAATAATATATTTGCACAAAAAATGCCTGCCTTAGTGATTAAAAACGCAGCAAACTCCTCTCTCAGTAGGAGAGGGGGTGAGGTTTTACGCATGGATAAACTTCAAATCCAAATTACCACCATTGGAAATACTGCCCAAACGACAATGGAAATGACGTTTTATAACGACACATACCAAACTCTCGAAGGCGAATTATTTTTTCCCTTAGCTGAAGGGCAAACTATTAGCCGTTTTGCAATGGAAATTGATGGACATTTGCGGGAAGGTGTGGTAGTAGAAAAAAATAAAGGTCGCAAGATTTTTGAAGATATTGTAAGGCGTGGAATTGACCCTGCGTTGCTCGAATATACAAAAGGAAATGCTTTTAGAACAAGAGTATATCCCATAAATCCCAAAAGTTATAAACGAATTGTTATTGCTTATAAAGAAATATTAAGCCTTGATAATCAAGGTTTTAACTATAATTTACCTTTGTCATATTCCGAACCTTTGCGTAAATTTATGCTAAGAATTGAGGCGGATAAAACGGTAAAATTTGCCGAAAATAGCTTGATAAAAAACACTTATACAGGAACTGTTTTTGAAACTGAAAAACTGAATTTTACGCCTAATCAACCGTTGAATTTTACTGTTCCTAAAACGGATAAAAACGAGGTTGTAGCTGTTGGAAATGGTAGTATTCACCCTGAAAATACCTATTTTTATGTGCATTTGCAACCTGAAATTTTTAAACAAGCCAAACCTTTGCCTAAAAAAGTAGTCTTGTTATACGACATTTCTAATTCTGCAAAAAATCGCAATCTTAAACGAGAAATTGCTGTTTTGCAAAACTATGTTACAAGCCTACAAAATGTTGAAATTCAATTAATTACTTTTAATAATGAAATTCGTAGCAACAAAAATTTTAGCATTAAAAATGGTGATTTTGTTGCCTTAAAAACTGAATTAGAAACACAAAATTTTGACGGTGGTACGCAATTAGGTTGTTTGGATTTGTCGAAATACGTGGCTGACGAATTTTTATTGGTGTCTGATGGAGTTTCAAATTTTGGGAAACACGAAATTACCCCACCCCTAACCCTTCCTCTTTTGGGAGGGGAAACTACTGACATCAAAGATGTCAAAAACTCCCTCCCAAAAGGGGAGGGCTGGGGTGGGGTAATTTACACCATCAATTCAAGCCCTGTTGCTGAACATAGTTATTTGCGTTTTATTGCCGAAACTTCTGGCGGTGCTTATCTTAATCTTACAAATCTTACAGATACACAAGCAAAAAATTTATTGCTCAATTCTCCTTATCAATTTATGGCATGTAGATATGAAAATGAATTAGAAATAGATATAATTCCCTCAAAACCCACAACAATTACAAATGATTTTGTATTGGCGGGTAAAATAGAAAATTCTAAAATTACAAAAGACATAAAACTTCAACTGTTTTTTGGATTTGGCATTACACCAAAATATATAAAAACTATTGTGATAAAAAGCCCCTTAACTCCCCCTTCGGGGGCTGGGGGGCTTGAAAACCTTTGGGCAAGCCTAAAAATCAATGAATTAGATTTGCAATTTAAGACCAATGAAAAAGAAATTGCAGCACTAAGTACAGAATTTAGTGTGGTAAGTCGCAATACTTCGATGTTGGTTTTGGATAGATTAGAAGATTACAAAACCTATCATATTAAGCCTCCCGCAGCTTTATTGGCACAATATCCCGACCTAAAATGGCAGGAAGAAAAGCCAAAAACAGCCAAACGCATAGTGCCAAAAAATGTTATTCGCGAATTTATTGAACATAAAAAATGGTATAACCAAACTTTTACTTACACGAAAGAAGATGATGAAACTATTTTGAAGATACCAGAACAAAATTTAATGGAAGAAGAAAAAGCTATGGGTTTTGGCGAAGCTGATGATGCTTGGGGAGATGACCCTTTTGGTGGTGGAGGTGAAGGTGATGGTGCTATACTACCAAAGTCAATCCAATTTACAACTCCCGAACCTGTGCCTGATGAGGAAGTGCCTAAAGATGAGGAAGTTATTACAACGACAGAAGGAGATTTTAATGCTGCTGAAACTATTGAAATTGATGAAAATTCAACTTCAGAAATAAAGGTTTTAACGACACCTAAACCTACACCCAAACCCGAAAAAAAATCAGAAGTTACTCTAAAACCCTACGTTGCAAATACGTATTATTTGCGAAAATTGGATAGTGTAATGCAAGCAACCCCACCCCTAACCCCTCCCCTTTTGGGAGGGGAACTGCTAACTCCCTCCCAGAAGGGTGGTGCGACATCTCGCAGGGCTGGGGTGGGGTTATATCAAACTTACTTGCAACTCAAAACCACTTATGAAGGCAATATAGCTTTTTATAGTGATGTGGCTTTGTGGTTTTTGGCTAAAAAAGATACGGCAACCGCAGTTTTGGTGGCATCTAATTTGGCAGAAATGCAATTAGAAAATCACGAAGTTTTGCGACTGTTGGCAAGCATTATCAAGCAATGTAAGCAAACGCAATTAACGGTGGATATTTATAAAGATGTCTTGGAAATTAGGGAAGAAGAACCTCAATCATTCAGAGATTTGGGACTTGCTTATGCCGAAAATAAGGAAAAAGACAAAGCCATAGAAACTCTAAACGAGGTGCTTTTACAAGAATGGGACAGTCGTTTTAATGGAATTAAATCATTGGTTATCAATGAATTGAATAATATAATAAGTAAAGATCTAATCTTGCAAAAAGATTACATCTTTAAAACTCCCTCTCCTTTGGGGAGGGCTGGGGTGGGGCTACTCGACAAACGAATTATGTATCCAATGTCTTATGATTTACGTGTGGTTTTGGAATGGGACAATGATGCCTACGATATGGATTTGCAAGTAACACAACCGAATGGCGAAGTTTGTAAAAAAGGTGGAATGCAAACTACTAAAAACGGTGGTAAAATGTCGCAAAGTAATTTTCCCGAAGAATTTTTATTGCGAAATGCGATGAGTGGAAATTATGCAATAAACATTGATTATCAAGGTTCTACCTCACAAAAATTACCTGCACCTGTCAATGTTACGGTTTCTATTTTTACAAATTATGGTCGTGAAAATCAAAAATTGGAGCAAATTAGCTTGCGTTTGGATAAAAATAAAAGGTTTATACGGGCAGGAAGTATCTTATTTGAGAAAGATAGTGCAAATACTTCTGAAGAAGGAGTTTATACAATACGTCCAGAAAATTTATCTTCGGGTTGGGGTATGCTAAATAAATTATTTTCTCCTGATAATCAACATTTTATTTCACAAACAGAAACAGAAATTTCATTTTTTGATTTGGCAAAGAAAACAGTAACCAAAACTTTGGTTGTACCCAATGAATTTTATCTTGACGATACAACGAAAGTACGTTTTGAGTTTAAGGACTTGCATTTTATGACAGACAGCACAAAAAATTACAAGCTATTAGTCAAAATGGATAGCATTATTGAAAATTTGGGAATAAGAAAATCTTATAATAAAGCTACCACTGATTATGATTTAACTACATTTTCTTTTCTAAAAATTTATGATTCCGAAAAATTAACTGTGTTGCAAAGTCAGTTATTGCATAGCAAAATCCCTGTAAAACATACCATTACAGAAACAGACGAAAATGGTAATCCTGATAGTAAAAATAGTACGTATGACGAGTGGCAATATGAAGAAAAAGGAAACAAGTTTGAGTTGTGTAAACAAAAAAATGCAATTTGGCGAGATAATAAAATTATACAAGTCGCAGATAATAAATTACTTGCAGATTTTTCAGCTTTACAAGACATCAAATTTTTTCAAGCAAATCCTTATTTCTTGCCAGAAGCAATATTATTTGACTGTTATGAAAGAGATAGCATTGATGAGAAAGTTATTAACAGTTATTTAGCTTTGTATGATTATAACGGAAAATTGCTAAAAACTATTCGTCATAATTTACCATTGGAACTGCGAAAAGTTTTGCAATATGGCAAAGAAGCCTGTTGGGTTTTTGGTTATAACAAAGAAAAAGACAAAACAGAAATTTATTTTTATAGTTGGGAAAAAGACAACGAAATTTTTAGGGAAATTAGCATAGTTCCTGAAAAAGAAAATGCAAATTGGATTAGTGAAAATGGTAAGTTTTTAGTAACAACAGCAGGTGCTATTATGAATGGTACAGGCGTAGATTTTATAGCACGTTTGTACGATACACAAAGCAAACAACTACTTTATCAGTCTTTCAAAAGTGATTTTATCGTAAGTCCAGACAATAAGTTTTTTGTGCAAAATATTAATAGTGAATTAGTGGGCAGAGAAATGCGAATTAGGGAAATGGATAAATTGCCAAAATTTACGGCAGGAAGTTTCTTTTCAGAAAGTGTTTCTTTAAGTTCTCATACTCCTGTTTTTGATGTTTCTGATAATGAATGTGTGTATATTAAGAAAGACGAAATTTTTACTAATTCAGAATTTCCATTGCCTAATACCAAAAAGCCTGTTTTCAAATTGCCACTTCCTAACGAGGGAATTAAAGATTTACAAGTTTATCAAAAAGGCAAAGGTAAAAATGCAGCTAAGGCTTTTGTAGCCTTGAATTTTCCGTTTAGGGAAAATCAAGGTGTTATGCAAAACGGTGTCGGCTTGTATGTGTATGCCCAACAAAATGCAACGGAATTAGAAAATTGGTCGAAATACTATGATTTTGCAAGTTTTTATGCATCTACAACAAATTACACAAGTATTCAAGATAAATTTGTGATAAGTCCCAAAAGTCGTTACATTGTATTTGCAGAAGACAGCAGTTTTAATGAAACTATTGATAATCAAATTGTTGATAAAACACAATTACTTATCAAAATTTTAGATACAGATATTTTGGAACAACGCAACACAAAATATAAAGACATCAAAAGTTTTGAGTTTTATAATTATGTGGCGGTGAAAGTAGTAAGTGATACTATTTTACCAAAGGTAGGTTTCAATAATTTAGCTATTTCGGCTGATGAGGAAAATTTAGCATTTGTAGTAGATAAGAAATTATATCACATTGATTTAACTACTAAACCCTATAAGATTTCTAAAAACCGTATAAGGTTTGAAAATATTACTAGCAATTTGTTATTTGATAAAAAAGGTATTTTATGGTTTTTTGAAAATGAAAAACTAATCAAATATGCTATTGCAAATAACTTACAACTTGCTGGAAATCAAATAAATAGCATTATTAATACAGAAAGTAATAAAATTATTGCCTTGTCAAATGATGAAAAAACTTTTGCAGTTGCTTCGGGAAATGAATTGCAACTTTATAACACACAAAATTTAAGCAGCTTCACTTCTTATTTTGACCAACGTACTTTCCATAAAATCCGTTTTGCTGCGGGTGATAAATATGTGATAACAAGTAGCAAACCACAAACACAATATGGAGATTATTATGATTTGGGTGCAAATATTAAGGCGTGGGAATGTCCCCTAACGTCAAGCCCCCTAATCGAAATGTCGCACCACCCCAAAGAGGAAACTGTTACGTCAAAAACTCCCCCTTCGGGGGCTGGGGGGCTTTTCGACTACCTTTATGACGACATCGAGGACTATTCCGAAGGACTTGCACGTATAGAAAAAGGCGGATTATTTGGTTTTATAGATACACTCGAAAATATTGTTATTCCGATGCAATACCAAAAAGCAGAAAACTTTAAAAATGGTGTGGCAAAAGTTACAAAAGATAACAAGTTAGGGATTATTGATAAAACAGGAAAAGTAATTTTGCCTTTGGAATATGACGATATTGATATTACAGATGTAAATACTTTTATTGTTGAAAAAAGAGATAAATATGGTTTGTTTGATAGGCAAGGGAAAGAATTGCTACCTTTTAATTATGTTTATTTAAAACATATTGTGGGTGATTTGTATTCAAATAGAGTTTTGTTAGAAGAAACAAATACCAATAAGATAAATTTACTTGGACTCATTACCTCCTCAAATAAAGTAGTTGTGGCAAATAACTTTTACCAAATCTTGGATTTTAAAAATGGCTTAGTTATTATGAAAATTTTGGATAGAGAAAATAAAACAATGATTTGTTATGCTGCTAACCGTAAAGGCGAAATTATTGTAAAACCACAATATGCTGATATTCAGCTATTTGATAAAGTAACTACATCTTTTTTTAAAGTGAATAAAGAAATATCCAAAGGGAAAAACAAAGAAAAACTGTTTGGTGTCATTGACAGTTTAGGAAAAATCATCTTGCCTTTGGAATATGAGTACATTGGAGAATTTAACAAAGGAATTTCTATGATTAAAAAACGCAATAGTTATGGTTTGATAGATTCTACTATGAAAATTATCTTAGAGCCTGATAATCAAGCTATTGGAAAATTGCAAGATAATTTTATGTGGGTGCAAAAAAATAATTTGTACGGTTTTGCAGACATCACAGGAAAAATTGTTATTCCAATAATTTACGAAAAAGTTACTGATTTTGACAAGGGAACTGCCTTAGTAAAACAAAACAAACATTGGTACAGAATAGACCAAAGTGGTAAGAAAATTATTGCAAAACAGAAAAAATATGAAAGCATTTTGCCTTTTACAAATGGTCTTGCAACAGTT
>JBIKRY010000373.1:0-4059 GCA_044348925.1 Bernardetiaceae bacterium | reverse complement strand
CAAAATTTGGGACAAAGTAATAGCCGAAAATATTTTTGTTATCTGCAAAACGCCAATGGCAAAAAGCATTACAAAAAGAACTTTAGCAGGATTTAGGGACGCAAAAACAAATACAAAATTTTTTGAAAAACTTGTAAACCAAATTACAGACAAACAACAAAATTTCCTTGAAAAAATAAAACAAGGTAAAACATACTGGAAAGCAAACACAAACAACAATATGAAATTTAACGCAATTGTGGGAAATCCACCTTATCAAGAAATGGATGGAGGGGCTGGCGTTAGTGCAAAGCCTGTTTATAATCATTTTGTAGAAATAGCAAAAGCTATGAAACCTAATTATATTTCTATGATTATGCCTTCAAGATGGTTTGCAGGTGGAAAAGGACTTGACGAGTTTAGGGAAAAAATGCTTAATGATAGTAAAATATCTAAAATTGTTGATTTTACTAATGCGAAAGATTGTTTCCCAAATACAAGCATTGGAGGAGGTATAAATTATTTTTTATGGGATATTAAGCATGATGCAGAATGTGAGTTTTCGTATGTACATGACGGGGTAAAAGATACTATGAAACGGAAATTAAATGATTTTTCAATTTTTATTAGATACAATAAAGCTATTACAATCATTCAAAAAATTGATAAACATAACGAAGAAAAACTTTCCAAAATCGTATCGTCAAGAAATCCATTTGGCTTTTCATCTAATACAAGAGGTAAAACACAAAAATTTGAAAATTGTATTTCTCTCTATTCTAGTGAGGGAAAAAGTTACTTACCTATAACAGAAGTAGATAGTAATAATATTTACTTGAAATCATATAAAATTATGGTAAGTAAAGTTACAAGTGAACACGCAGGAGAATCTGACAAAAACGGTATGTTTAGAATATTGTCAAGAACTGAAATAATCAATCCGTTTGAGGCTTGCACAGACTCATATTTAATAATTGGTAATTTTAATATAGTAGATGAAGCATTAGCTTTATTGAAATATCTAAAATCAAAGTTTTCAAGATTCTTACTATTGCAAGCAGTTACGTCTATTAACTTATCAAAAGATAAATTTGATTTCGTCCCCCTTCAAAATTTCACTTCCGATTCCGACATAGATTGGAATAAATCTATTGCCGAAATAGATAGACAGTTATATGTGAAATATGGTTTGAGTGGCGAGGAGATTGGTTTTATAGAAAGTATGATAAAAGCAATGGAGTAGGGAGAAGTTTTTGTATATTTGCAATAAGAACTTAATCCGTAATAACTATGCTTGGCAACTTAGATAACGAAGTGATTTTTAAAAAAGCCTTTACAGATAAAACTGTGTTTAAGGCTTTTGTGCGTGATATTTTGGGCATTGAGGTGGAGGTGGAAAAGATAGAAACTGAAAAAAAATTTAAGCCTAAAATTGGCTACATAGATTTTGAGTTGGATATTTTTGCGGAAAGTGTAGATAAACGCATTTGTATTGAAATTCAACGTGTGGAGTATGACCATCATTTTGATAGATTTTTACACTACTTTTTAATGTTGATAGCAGAACAGCAAAAGAGTAGCAAAGAATATAATATCGAAAGAACAGTGTATGTGATTGTCGTGCTAACAGCTCCCTACAAAATTAGTGAAAAAAACGGTAAACCCATTTTAGATGAGGTTTTGTTACTCAAACTTAACCCACAAACTTTACAGGGAGAAATTAGAGATTTATTTGGGCATCAATTTGTGTGTTTAAACCCTAATCACCCCAACGAACAAACTCCTAAACAAATTCGTGATTGGTTAGACCTTATTTACCAATCTATTCACAGCCCTGAAAGACCTGTTATAAACACAGACAACGAAGGAATAAAAAAAGCAGTAGAATTGATAACTTTTGATAACTTGACAGAGGAAGAGAGAACAAAAGCCAAAAACAAAGAGGCTGCAAAAATTATTTTGGCTAAAACAGAGCAACACGCAAAACAAGAAAAAGCAATTGAAATTGCAAAAAATGCAATTAAGAAAAGCTCTGATAACGAATTTATAGCAGATATAACAGGCTTAACCGTTGAGCAAGTAGAAGCATTGCGTAAAGCACATGAATAAAAACTATAAATAGCTTAAAACTAACAAAACTCGTTTCTTTGCGTAAAGTAAAAATGCACCACAGCAATTATACTGTAGTGCATTTTTACTTATCTAATTCCAAAAATTAATTTGTGCCTTGTTGTTTTCCTGCGTCTTCGCGTTTTTTGCGTTGCATTGGATTTTCGCCTGCTGGTTGTTTTTGTTTAAAAACTTCCAAACGGCTTGGTTTTGGTTTGCGAGGAAACGAATTATTTTCTGTATCAATATCTGCCGTTTCTAACAAAGGGTCTAAATTAACCGATTTAATTTTTTTGCTCATTGCAAAAACTTTTGATATTTTTTCGTTGTTCATTCGCCATACTTCTGCCGAAATTTTTTGTACCTCTTTGGTGCCATCTTCATATTCAAACTCAATAATCAATGGACTTATCAAACCTCCTTTGTTTTCAAAATCTATTTGGTAATAGAATTTTTTGGCACTCATTGCAGCTTTTTCCTCCTCACTTAAACCTTGCAAATACTGTTGATACACAGCTTTGTCGGCTTCTGTTACTGCATTTGGGTCATAGGAATTATAAAAATCTCTTAACTCTGGTCTTGCTTCTACAACCGTTTGTTTAATATCTTTTTCGTTGCGAAGGTCTGTAACATCTTTAAAAGCTGCTTTCTGTGCTGCCAATGTTTTTTCTTTTTCAGGATTTTGGGTATTCAAATCAAATTCGATGACATTGCTCACTGCTATATCTACAGGCTCTGTAGTATAAAACCAACCTCTCCAAAACCAATCTAAATCTACCCCTGATGCGTCTTCCATAGTTCTAAAAAAATCGGCAGGCGAAGGATGTTTAAATGCCCAACGACGTGCATATTCTTTGAAAGCATAATCAAAAAGTTCTCTCCCCATTACCGTTTCTCGCAAAATATTCAATGCTGTGGCAGGTTTTCCGTAGGCATTATTTCCAAATTGCTTGATAGATTCCGAATTTGTCATAATTGGCTCTAATTGTGAAGGGTCTGCTTTCATATAATTAACCATATTTCTTGCGGGACCTCGGTTGAAAGGATAATCTCTATCCCATTCCTGCTCCGACAAATATTGACAAAAACTATTCAAACCTTCGTCCATCCAAGACCATTGTCTTTCGTCCGAATTGATAATCATTGGAAAATAATTGTGTCCAACTTCGTGAATAATTACCGAAATCATTGCATATTTTATTCTTTCCGAATAAGTACCATCTGGCTCTGGTCTTCCACCATTAAAACTAATCATCGGATATTCCATGCCCCAAACAGGCCCATGTACCGAAATTGCAACAGGATATGGATAATCTATAGTGTATTTGGAATAAGTTTTTAGGGTATGTGCCACTACTTCTGTCGAATATTGTCCCCACAAAGGATTTCCTTCTTTTGGATAATAGGACATTGCCATGATACTTTTGCCATTCAAATTTACGTTCATTGCGTCCCAAATAAATTTTCTTGAGCTTGCAAAGGCAAAATCACGCACATTTTGTGCATAATATTTCCACGTTTTTTTAGTTTTTACCCGATTGTCGCCTACATTTTTTTCGGCATTGGTAGCTTCTTCTTGCGTAATAATTACTACAGGTTTAGTAGATTTTTTTGCTTTTTCCCATCTTTCCAACTGTGTTTTAGATAATACTTCGCTTGCGTTTTGCAATTCGCCAGAGGCAGCTACTACGTGGTCTGCAGGTACAGTAATTGCCACTTTGTAATCTCCAAAAGTTAATGCAAACTCTCCACGACCAAGAAATTGCTTGTGTTGCCAACCATTTACATCATCATACACTGCCATACGTGGAAAAAAATGAGCCATTTCATACAAATAATTTTTGTCTTTTTCAAAATATTCGTAACCACCACGTCCACCCAATTTGAGTTGGTCATTGATATTAAAACTCCAATCTATGTTGAAAGTGTAACTTTCTTTAGGTTTTAAAGGTTTTGGCAATTCAACACGCA
>JBIKRY010000372.1:0-4062 GCA_044348925.1 Bernardetiaceae bacterium | reverse complement strand
AGTTGCTTGGCGTTTGGTAACTGTTTTCAAATCTTCTGCCGTTTCTGTTTTCAAATCTTTATCTTGTTCTATTACGCCATTTAATAAAGTTTTGAACTGTTTGCTTGCCAACTTTGTACTATTTCTACGTAAAATCATTCTATTTTTCTTAGATTTTAGTATTTCAAGGGCTTTTTCTGTGTAACTTGGTGCTATTAAAATCTCAAAAAACAAACTATTCATTTCATTGGCAGCTTCTTCGTCTATTTCTTTGTTGCTAATCAACACACCACCAAAAGCCGAAACAGTATCGGCAGCAAATGCTTTTTGATAGGCTTGGCATACGGTTTTGCCTGTTGCAATACCGCAAGCATTGGTATGTTTGATGATAGCAAAGGCAGTTTCTTCAAATTCGTCTATCAAACCAACCGCAGCATCTACATCTACTAAATTATTGTAAGATAATTCTTTGCCATGTAATTGTGTGAACATTTGCTCCAAATTGCCATAAAAATTAGCCGTTTGGTGTGGATTTTCGCCATAACGCAAAGTTCTACCTTCCAAAATACTTTGTTTAAAATAACTTTCGTTATAACTTTGATTAAAATATTGGAAAATAGCCGTATCATAATGGGACGAGGTTGCAAAAGCCTCCATAGCAAAATGACGGCGGTCTGCAAGTTCGGTATAGCCATTTTTGCTTTGTAGTAATTCTGCTAATTTTGTATATTGCATACGTGAGGCAGTTATTAGTACATCTTGGTAGTTTTTGGCTGCTGCCCGAATCAAAGAAATGCCACCAATATCTATTTTTTCTATGATTTGGTCTTCGTCTGTAGTGTTTGCTACGGTTTCCTCAAAAGGATACAAATCTACGATGACTAAGTCGATGGCAGGAATTTCATACTGGGTTGCTTGTGCTATATCTTGTTGATTATCACGGCGATACAAAATTCCACCAAAAACTTTTGGGTGCAAAGTTTTTACTCGACCACCAAAAATAGAAGGATAAGAAGTAAGATTTTCGACAGCAATTACAGGAATTCCTAAGTTTTCAATAAATTCTTGTGTGCCACCTGTAGAATAAATAGTTACATTTTGGCTATGTAAGATTTTTACAATTTCGTCTAATTTTTCTTTGTAATAGACAGAAATAAGTGCAGAACTAATTTTTTTCATTGCTTTTTTGAATAGAGTTGTAAAGTGTATAGAAAATAAATCTTATTTTTTAATAGATTTTAATTTCCTTTGCAAGTTGCATTTTTTTTGGTTTCTACCCTAAAAAATACTAAACTCTCTAATTTGTTTTTCGTTATTACATAATACAAAAACCAATTAACTAATTTTTATAGCTTTTATGAATAAACACTTAAAATATACTTTATTGACAGGAATTGCTGTGGCAATAGCCTTTGTCTTTTTTTATACCTTGAACAACACTACCTCTGACGAAAGTTATGACCGTATGATTCGAAAAATGCGAGAAATAAAAAACAAAGATTTCAAATATGGGACTTCTTCGCCTTTTACAGACGAACAAAAACAACGATTTACTGTTCTCAACTATTTTGAGCCTGATGACAATTATAGAGTCCAAGCCACGATTACCCTTACGCAAAACGACTCTTTGTATAAATACTTGACAACTACAAATGAAATTAGACGTTTTAATAAATATGCGTATTTGGATTTTTCTGTAGATGGGATTCCACAAAGATTGATTTTGCTCAAATCGGCAGACGCAGGCACTGCAAATTATTATTTTTTGGCTTTTAAAGATTTGACTACAGGCACCGAAACCTACGGAGCAGGCAGATATTTGGATATCGAAAAGCCAAAAACCAATACCATAGAATTGGATTTTAATAAAGCATACAACCCTTATTGTGCCTATAATGATATGTATAGTTGCCCTATTCCACCCGAAGAAAATAATTTGAGTGTGCGAATTTTGGCAGGCGAAAGAACATACGGCAAATAATTTTGTATATTTTTACAAAAAATTCTAAAAAACTCTAAAAAACTGTACTTTTGTAACAGATACATTTTTCAAATTTCTACTAAAAAATATAAAATTATGCTACAAGTTGGCGACAAAGCACCAGATTTCAAATTATTCAACACCGAAAAGCAAGAGGTAAGTCTTGCTACTTTGCAAGGCAAAAATGTAGTGTTGTTGTTTTTCCCATTGGCATTTACCAGTGTTTGTACTGCCGAATTGTGCAATATTAGAGATAATTATGCCACCTACAACAAATTAAATGCAGAAGTAATTGGTATTTCGGTAGATTCTGTTTTCACTTTACATAAATTTAAAGCAGAACAAAATCTAAATTTCCACTTATTATCGGATTTTAATGCAACAGTTTCGGAACAATATGGAGCTATGTATGAAGAATTTGTGATGGGCATGAAAAGAGTATCCAAAAGAGCAGCTTTTGTAGTAGGCACAGACGGCAATATCAAATATGCAGAAGTGTTGGCATCGGCAGGAGATTTGCCAAACTTTGAGGCTATTCAAGCAGTATTGTAAGTGCAACACAACTTACATAAAGCAATATATATTCGTATTATTTGTAGCATAGACTTTTAGTCTGTGTTACAAATAATACAAATATCTAATAAAATACAATAAATAAACAAATAAAATATAATTTTATTTATTTTTATTACAAATCTCATTCATTCCCACAAAAAAATAAACAGCCAGCAACTCAATGAATGAATTTTTTACAACTTTTGTAAGTGATATTTCACAAAAAGAATTTCCTTTGATAGAAAAAGTAAATGGAAAATTAATTCGCAATGGAATCCTAAAATTAATACAATCTGAACACCCTAATTTTACGAGTAATAGTTCTCTTGCAATGTCTGAACTTATTTACTATAGGCAAAAATATGTTGCAAATTATGTAGTAAAAGAAATTGGAGAAGTATCAGATTTGGAGCAAGAAGTATTGGATAGCATAGACGAACAAGATATTATTACTACTAATACAGAAATAGAAGACATACAACTCACATTTGGACAAAGAACTGCCGATAAAATAGCATCTTTTGGTGGAAGTTGGACTTTTATTCTTTCTTTTTTGGGATTTATTGCAATTTGGATTTTGATAAATATATTTTGGTTTGCTAATACAGGTTTTGACCCTTATCCATTTATTTTATTGAACTTGATTTTGTCTTGTTTGGCATCTTTGCAAGCACCAATAATTATGATGAGCCAAAATAGACAGGAAGAAAAAGATAGAATTCGTGCCACCAAAGATTATATGACCAATCTAAAAGCAGAATTGGAAATACGTATGTTACACGAAAAAATAGACCACCTAATTATCAACCAACAACAAGAATTGATAGATATTCAAAAATCACAATTACAAATTTTAGGAAATATTTTGGAAAAAGTACAAGACACCAAAGCCTAAAGACTATGTTAGATACTATACAATCTCTAAAATTAAAATATTAGCTACTTATGTTATTTTTTTGTTTTTTATTCTTATTAATTTATGTAATCACTTTGTTTTTAGCTGCTTTTTTTTGGTTAAAATTGCCAAGTACAAAAACAGAAAAGATTGCACAGAATAAGAAATTAAAAAAAATAGCTATTATCATTGCCATAAGAAATGAAGAAAATAATATAGAAAATTTATTACAAGATATATTAGCACAAACCTATCCAAGTGAATATATCGAAATTATAGTTATCAATGACCATTCTACAGACCAAAGTGCCGAAATTGTAGCCAACTATGCAAAAAAATACACGAATATTTTTTTACTATCCTTACCCAAGTTTTTGGAAGGCAAAAAACAGGCTATTCAATATGGCATTAGCAAAGCTACAAGTGAATTGATTTTTACTACAGACGGAGATTGTCGCCTGCAAAAGTTGCATATTGAAAATATCTGTAATTTTTTTGCCCAAACAAATGCTAAATTAATTAGTGGTTTAGTAGTTTTTACAAAACCTAATTTTTTAGATACGATAACATATGGTGGATTTATTTTTCAAAGTCTTGATTTTGCAGCTTTGATTGGAATTGGTGCTGTGAGTTTGTCTATAGGTAAAGCAAC
>JBIKRY010000371.1:0-4079 GCA_044348925.1 Bernardetiaceae bacterium | reverse complement strand
ATTTGCTTTTTATTTTTGTAGTTAAACCCTATACGTAAGAAAAGGGGAATACGCTACAGAGAGAGGAAATTATTTTTTCTGCCGTTTCCACCAGCACGTCAAACTTGCCTAAAGAAACGACTTTTTTAGTTTTATCACACAAAAATACGCAATAAACTAATAAAAGTAGGTTTTTAATTTACCTTTGATGTGCTAATGGAGTGGTTTCAATTCCATTGCGGGTGCGACAAAAATCACGGCAGGAAATTATTGCTGTTGCATACCTATTGCAAAGATGTTGCAAAATCACAATATATTGGAAATTGTAATTTTGCAACAAATCTATTACAGCACCCCCAAAAATCTTACAAATCAAAGCCAATATCTCTACGAAAATATTTATTGGCAAATTGAATGGTAGTAGCAGCTTTTTGTGATTTTTGCAATGCTTCGGACATTGTATCTGCTAAAGCTGTAACTGCCAAAACTCTACCACCATCAGTGAGGAGTTGCCCGTTTTCCAATTTTGTGCCTGCCTGAAATACCAAAACATCTTGCACATTTTCTAAACCTGTAATTACTTTTCCTTTTTCAAACTCTTCGGGATAACCTCCCGAAACCAACATAGTTGTGGTGGCTACTTGGGTAGTTATTTGCAAATCTCCAAAACTTGCCAATTCTTTTTTGGCAGTTTTTGCAAACAAATCCAGCAAATCTGAAGCAATACGTGGCACTACTACTTCTGTTTCTGGGTCTCCCATTCGCACATTATACTCTATCACATAAGGCTCTTCGCCAACTTTGATTAAGCCCAAAAAGATAAATCCAACATAGTCTATGCCCTCTTGTTGTAAACCAAAAAGTGTTGGTTGGATAATTTTTTTCTCTACTTTTTCCATAAATTCGGCAGTTGCAAAAGGCACAGGCGACACTGCACCCATTCCACCTGTATTTAGCCCTTTGTCTTGCTCTCCAATTCGTTTGTAATCTTTGGCTTCGGGCAGTATTTTATAACTTTTGCCATCTGTTAGCACAAATACAGATAATTCAATGCCTTCCAAAAACTGTTCAATCACTACTTTTTCACTTGCTTTGCCAAATTTTCCGTTTAGCATTTCTTGTAAAGTTTCTTTTGCAGTTTGGCAATCTTCTACAATAATTACGCCTTTGCCTGCCGCCAAACCATCTGCTTTGAGTACAATGGGCAAAGTATGTGTGTCCAAATATTTTAAGGCAGTTTGTAAGTCATTTTGCCTAAAAGTTTGGTAACTTGCTGTAGGGATTTGGTATTTTTGCATAAAAATTTTGCCAAAATCTTTGCTACCTTCTAATTGTGCAGCAGTTTGATTAGGTGCAAGTAAGTGGATATGTTGCAAACGAATATCGGCTGCAAAATAATCTGCAATGCCTGCCACAAGTGGTGCTTCGCTACCAACTACTATCAAATCTATAGCATTTGCTAAAGAAAAATTAGCTATTGCCTCAAAATCTAAGATAGAAATAGCAACATTATTGGCTATCTTAGCAGTTCCTCCGTTGCCTGTGGCTACAAAAAGGTTGTTACAAAGGGGACTTTGTGCTATTTTCCAAGCAAAAGCATTTTCTCGACCTCCAGAGCCTAAAATAAGAACATTCATTATATTGTCTTTAAAATAAAATAGTTATTTAATAAAAATCATCTTACTACACAAATTACAATTACTTTTCTTACAACCACAACCATAACACGATTGCTAAATTACTACAGATAATAGTTCCAAAACCTATACATATTTGTTTGCGATAATTGTGGTGAATAAATACCAATGCCATGATAAATTTTAGCAAATTATTGCTAACTACTGTTTGCAAAGTAGCAATAGCCAAAATATTTGGAAGTAAGCCATTGATATTCTGAAAAATATTGAGCAAAAAAGGGTCTATATCTGCCATTCCTGCCAACCAAGACAATATTTGTAAGCCTTGATTTCCATAATATTGCACCGCAAAATGTGTTATTACCGAAAAAACAATAAATAAAATAGCAGACAAAACGGCAAATTTTATTTCTAAAGGATTGTCTTTCATATCTATTGTTTCTTTTTGCAAAAGTGCTTGTTCTTTTAAGGCTTTTTGGAAAAATAAACCTGTAATACTCAAACAGACTACAAGCATTATTGCTACATAAGGCAACAAAAATTTGGCTAATTCTATGTTCATCAACAAGCAAAATACAAACACACGCAAATACATCACAGTAATAGCTGCCATAATTGCAGCACAATAATGTAGAGATTTGCCTTCGTCTGTATTGCTTCTTTTGGACATAATGACCGTAGTGGCGGTGCTACTATACAAACCACCCAAAGCACCTCCAATAACAATTCCACTATGTTTAAAAACAAATTTACGCAATAAATAACTAAAATAGGAAATTCCAGAAATTACCACTACCGATAACCATACGTTATATGGGTGCAAATCTATAAAAGAAAAAATGGGAGTATTGGGCAATAAAGGCAATATTACTCCTGCCATTAAGATAAATTTTGCTAAAATAGTAAATTCTTCGCTACTAATTTGTTGTGTAAAAGCTACAAAAGTTGCCTTCATTTCTAACAAAACTAAAATCATTACTAAAATTAATAACGAAAGCCAATAAGGTTGCAAAGCTACTAAAGGAGCAAAACAATAGGTAATAAGTGCTATTAAAATCGTGGTGATGCCATACTGTTTTTCCTCATGGATTTTTTTGAGATAATATATTCCCAAAAAAAAGGCAATCAGTATGCCACCACCACCAAAAAAAACTAAATTTTGCCTATCTAATTGGTAACAAATAAAACCGAAAATACCAATAAGGGTATGTGTACGGTCTGTGCCAAAAGTTTCTTCTTTATCAAAAATATTTTTTTTGCGTTGTGCCAACCCAATTAATAAAGAAAATATACTTACCAAGATAAAATCAAGTAAATTAGCTGGAATTTCTATTTGTTCAAAAAGTTTCATTGTACCAATTTTAGGAAAGTAGATTTTATCGTACCTATTTTTGTGTATTAGATTTCAATCATTTCTAATATTTCTGCTAAATTATCCATATCTTTTAAACCTGCACTAATTTCGTTACCACCATACAATACAATGCCTGCGGGTTTTATACTTGCCAAAATCTGCAAAATATTTTCTTTTGTAATTCCAAAAGCAAGTAAAATAGGATATTTTTGGCAATAATTTTTTAGAACTACCGCCAGATTTGTATCCAAATTCATGGCACTTTCTACCAAAAAATAACTTACTTGTGTGTGGTATTTTTCTAAAATATGCCCTATTTCTTGTAGATTGTCGGCAGTAAGTTTAATTTTTAGGATAATTTTGGGAATAGCATTGGCAATAGTATTGCTATTATTGGTTGCTAAAACAGATAGTTGTTGAAGTTCTGTAAGATTTCCAATTTCCAAAAAATCAAAGCCATATTCTTGTACGGTTGTTATGTTTTGCGTACCTATTTCACCAACCAACTGCACCCCACTCAACCACTGAATAATCTCCTCTATTTTTTGAAAACCAATAAAATCTGTAGCCTCTTGGTCTATTCCAAATCCTAACATCTCTACACCCATACCCGCACAATAACGTGCATCTGTGAGATTATTGATTCCCGAAACTTTTACGATTGTTTGTAATGCCATAAATTTTATGCAATTTTCTCTTGTTTTAGCCACAAAGCTACTATTTTTTGTAAGTTTTTTCTGCTGAATCTATAAATTTTCAATTTTTTTGCCAAAAAAAATAACTTTTTCCAAACTATTCTTACCTTTAAGCAAAGTTGTCTTTTCTTTAGATTAATGTAATTTTGCGTAGTTGTATAGTAGCCTTTAGCTTGCAAGGTCTTTTCAACTACTAAATTAACATTAAAAACTATTTATAATAATCTGTATTATTATAAATAGTTTGCAAAAAAAGACCTTGCAGGCTGGTGGCAACCCACTAAAGCCCTATTGATTACCCACAAGTTTTTAAAAGTCCGTAGGACTGAAATATTTATAGTAAAAGATGGTTTTCTCTTGTTTTTAGAGTTCCGTAGGAACGAAATATGTCGTTCCTACGGAACTCTAAAAGAA
>JBIKRY010000370.1:0-4080 GCA_044348925.1 Bernardetiaceae bacterium | reverse complement strand
ACTATAGGAAAAGATGCAACGCCAAGTTATGAGGATTTTACAAACAAAATTTTGCCTGCTATGTTTGGTAATGTTCCTTATATTCGAGTTACTTATAATACAGATTTGAAAGATTTTGAACAGTATAAATTTCATAGAAAAAAGCCACAAAAAGGACTTTGGCTAGAAAATGTTATGCAACCAAACTTAGCTGCTGCCTTGTGGTATCGGGTAAATCCTGTATGGCTAAAATATTGCGAAAATTATATGAAAAGCTATAAGCCTGCTTATGTCATTTTATCGCAAATAAAAAATAGAAACTTACGTTTTTGCATAGCTCGTATTGCAGAGTTTCACAGTTTTACCTTAGTTTATCAAGATATTGAAAAGAATAAAGAACTTTTCAACTTGGCACAAAACCACGAATTTTTAAATAATCATAACCATTCATGGTATTCCGAACTACAAAAAAAATCTTTAGAAGTAGATGAAGTGCAAAAAAGGCAAATGATTATGTTTGTGCCAACCCAAACACAAATTTTAACACTCAATAATATTAGTCCAATAGATGTAGAATTGGCAAAAAAGGCAAAAAGTGTAAAAAATACAGCATTTATAGAAAAAATACCAACTTTAACGCATAGTTATTTGCCGATTAAGGTAAATGAATTTGGTACAATTTCTGTCGGTAGTCAAAAGATATTTTCTACTTTACCTGCCCAAAAACTATTATTTTTATTAGCATTACTTGGTAAAAAGTATAATAATGGAATTTTTGCTTTAAATACAACGACATTGAAGCAAATATTTAAAATTTATCCATATATTACAGATGTTCACCCTGATAGGTTATTATCAGAAGCAGGAAGTATTATAAAATATGGTAATTTGCGAAAAGATATCGGAAGAACAAATGAAACACTGAACAAATACTTACCCACAAATATGTATCATATTACACATGAGTTTGAGAATAACATTATGTTTGAAAAGGAATTTAATTGCGACTTAATAACGATTGATTCCAAATTTTATGACAAAATAAAATCACAAAATCCATAAACCCCATGATAATCAAACTATTACGTAGTTTGTGAATGAATCCTAAGTATTAGTTTTTCAGCCCTTACCTTTGTATCATAAATTTTGCAACAAGCACAAAAAGCAATTTTGCTTTTTTATTGATTTTTCAAAATAGTTTAATAATTCACTTAAACTTGATACAAAAATGGCAGAAGGTAATTTATTGGTTTATGGCAAAACCGCCATCAATCCACCCGAACAATTAATTTTAGTAATTGGCAGAGCCCCAAATCACGACCACCCAAAACTCGAAAACAGAGTCGACACTTACGATTTTGAAAAATATTCAAAAGTTGGTTTTTGGAATACTGCTTTTTCTACGGTTGCGTGGGCATATTCGCAACATTATCACGAATATGATTGCAAAGATATGAAAAAAGACTGTGTTAAAAAACAGACTTCGCCCATTTTATTTGCTGATGCAGTAGATAAAGGTGTGCCAAATGGTCAAAATGTAAATGATGTTATTCGCAACACTACACCACAACAATTTAAAGAACATTTTACTAATATTTTTAATCACGCAATTACGCAGCGTATAAAATTAGTCATTATTTCTGGTTGGGGTACAGATGAGGCTACTAATTATCGGACAGATTTATACCGTTATTCACGCCAAGCATTAATTCCAATTTGTAAAGATTTGGGTATTCAGACAGTAGAAACAAGGTTTATGTTTGGTACAGGCACGCCACATATACGTAAAAAACTTCAAAAAGAAAACAAAACGGCTTTGATAGCAAATGCAGTTCATGAGTTTTTAATAACGAAGTAAAAAATTTTAAAATTATTTAATCACACTTTAAACTTAAAATAAAATTATGCCTATTAAAAAAGAAGAGTTTAAAACAATAGCAGAAACTGCTTTTAGTATTGCACAACAAAAAGGTTGCTACCTAAATAGAAAATTAGGTAAAGCTATTTGTTATCCAAGAATTCCTGTTTTACCAAATGGTAAGGCTGGCAATATTGATTATGAAATAAATTTTTATGATGGAACTGGGCAACATCAAGGTACGCAAGCAATAGAATTTTCTCTTGATTTTGAAAATATGTCTGCTGGTAATTCTGGTATTCCTTATCATCAATTAATGCTTGATTATGTTCAAAAAAATAAATTAATTGGTTATAGTGTAATTCCTTTTTATCCTAATACACAAAATAAACCTGCTGATTGGGGCAAACGCATTTTATGTGCTAATCCAATTAAAGGCTTAACTCCTCCTACAATACCACTAATAATTAAAAGTTTAAGTGAAATTATGATTAAAACTTATAATGAATTGCACTTAAAATTAGAGGAATTGGAAGGGCTAAGAATAAAATAGTGTTTCAAATAGATTTCCAAAAGTGAAAAACTTTTGGAAATCTATAAAACAAATTTAATAATCATTTTCACATTTTAACAAAAATAATTATCATGAAAAACACATTTTTTTCAGGGCTGCTATTGCTATGTCTTTTATTGGCGGGTTGTAGTGGCAAAAAACAGGCTGCAAATACAGAAAAAATAGCTGAAAATACAGTAGATTCTGTAACAAATATTAGGGACACACAAAAGTCTGTAACGGTTGATAATACAGAACTTCCCGAAGTTTTGCAAAATAACCAAGCTATTAAGGAATATTTTGAAACCTATGAGCAAATCATTGTAGAATATGCAACCACTTTGCAAGAAATGTCGGAGGCAAATAAAAAAATGATAGCAAAAAATGAAAAAGGCGAAAACGCAGATGCCGTTGATGCGGTGCTTGTATTAAGTCAAGTAGCTGCCTTAACTGCCAAAATAGCACCAATGGTGCAAAAAATGGAGGATTTAGAAAAAACATCTAAAATTCTGAAAAAAAATATGACAACAGAAGAAGCAAAAGCATTTTCTGAGATGTCTAACAAACTTGTTTTACGCCTTCGAGAATTACAGAAAAAGAAATAAAATAATGTAACATAGACTTTAGTCTGTGGCATATCACAGACTAAAGTCTATGTTACATTATTAATTTAATTATCATTTCACACTTTAAATTTTAAAAATCATGTATTATGTTTTTTGTTTAATTTTAATCCTAACAGCCGTAGGTATGGCTTATTATGGAATGAAGTATTTTGGTTTTAGCCTTGCTACTTCTTTTGCAGTACCTTTATTGGCTCTGCCTTGTATGTTAGAATGGTATAGTATTACTTATTGGATAATCATTTGCTCTTTTGCTGCCATTATTTTCTTTTTCTCAACGCCTTTAACTTACCTAACTGCTTGGTTTTGGGTGCTTTGTTCTTGTATTTTATCTGTTTGTATTGTTTTTGCTATGCTTGGGCTTGATTCTAATAACGAAACAGTAAAATATGCTCTTAAAATTTGTGCATATATTATTTTAGTCGCATCTATTGTTATCACTGTAATTATACGCCGGCATTTGAAAGCTGTAATTATTGGAATTTCGAGTGGTTTTTGTTTAGGTCTTGGTGCGTCTGGTTTAATTAGTGGTGCATTAATTCATTCCATACAAGCAGGTTTTACAAGTTCTTCATCAGTTGTTTTTGATGCCATAACTTTGCCTTTTATACTAATTTTTGTAGCAACTATTGGCGGAATTTTATTTCAATATCTTTATATGATGAAAAAATTTCCTAATCTATTTGACCCAACAGGCAAACTTAGAGGTGAGCATAGAGAAAGAATAATTTAATTTTAGTTTAACCTACAAAAGCCTTAAAATTTTTGTAGGTTAAAGTTAAAATTAATTTTTAATCTTACCCTCAACTACATTCATACGATTTGTAAGTCTTTGTAAAGCCATATCTAATAACTCAATTTGTTTTTTTAAATGTTCTAATTCGGGAGTTTTCTCAAAAATACCTTGATAAATATGACTATTATTTTGATTATTATTGAACGAAAAATCTTCTTTTTTATCATTTGTAATAATATCCAAAGCTGTAAGCCCAAATAAACTTGCAATTTGTTCAATACGAGATAAAGTTATATCTGTTTCGCCTCGTTCTAATTTAGCATAGGCAGAT
>JBIKRY010000102.1:0-14466 GCA_044348925.1 Bernardetiaceae bacterium | reverse complement strand
GAATTAGCTATTTCTTTGTTAAAATTTCAAATGGGTTTGTTGCCAGAAGATGAACTAACTATTGCCGAAAATATTAACAACCTCGCAACACAAGCAGAAACTATAGACCTAACAACACAAAATCAAGTATTTGCGTATGAAACAAGAATGGATTTTGCGAAAATGGAAAGTCAGAAAAAATTGCAAAATTTGGCAATACAAGCAAATAAAGTAGCTTATTTGCCTTCAGTTTTTATGTATGCCAATGCAGGTACAAGCGTAGGTACTATAAATTTTGGAGATGCTTGGTTGCCAAAAAATTGGTATGGCTTTTTTTCGATAGGTTTGTCTATCCAAATTCCTATTTTTGACGGTTTTCAAAAGTCATATATTGGGCAACAGCATAGCTTGAGTTTGCAAAAAACTGAAAATATCTTGGGACAAATGAAACGGTTGATTGATTTTGAGCAAAGACAGGCTAAAGTTACGTTACATAATGCGTTGGCAAGTCTAAAAAATCAAGAGAAAAATAAAGCTTTGGCAACGGAAGTTTTAAAAATTACCAAAATAAAATACAAAGAAGGCACTAATAGCAATACCGAAGTTTTGCTCGCAGAAAGTGCCTATCGAGAAGCAGAAAATAATTATTTTTCTGCATTATTTGAGGTTTTACTTGCAAAAATTGAAGTAGAGAAAGTTTCTGGAAAAATATAAATTATATAAAATTAGATATTTTTCAAAGTAAGCTAATTTTAATAGTTTAATTTTTACCGTAGGCTTTAGCGGTGCTGCCACCAGCTTGCAAGGTTTTTTGATTACTAAGTTATAGTAATTGTTTTTTACTACTTATATGGATAATTTAGTTATAAAAAATACCTTGCAGGCTAAAATATGCTATACAAATTATCCTACGCAAATTACATTAAGCATTTTGTGCCAATAAATTTTTAAATGCTTGTAATGCTTTTCCCGATTCCAAAGATTCTTTTGCAGTAGCTATGCAATCAGCTATTGTTTTGTTGGGATTTGCAGCTAATAAAGCAAAGGCAGCATTGCTAATAACTACATTTTTTTGTGCTTTTGTGCTTGTATTTTCGAGAACATTTTTGAAAACTGTAGCATTTTCTGCGATTGTATGTCCCCCAAAAAGTTCATTTGCTTGCAAAACCTCCATACCTAATTCTTGTACAGTATATGTTTTTTCGCCAAGATTAGAAAATACTCTAAAATCTCCTGTCAAAGAAATTTCATCATAACCATCTAAAGCATATACGATTGCAAAGTTTTTGGTACTTTGTTGGTACAAATAGGCGTAGAGTCGTAGCAATTCTAAACTAAAAACTCCTGTTAGTTGTTTGTTTGGTTTTGCAGGATTTACCATAGGACCCAGCATATTGAAAAAAGTTTTTACCCCTAATTCTTTTCTAATTGGGGCTACGTTTTTCATAGCAGGGTGAAATAATGGTGCATGTAAGAAACAAATGCCTGTAGTGGCAAGGCTTTTTTCGAGTTTTGCTTTGTCATTGGTAAATTTGCAACCAAAATATTCCATTACATTCGAAGAACCCGACAAAGACGAAACTCCAGTATTACCATGTTTGCAAACTTTCTGCCCTGCTCCTGCCACCACAAAAGACGATAACGTGGAAATATTGAAGGTATCTTTGCCATCGCCACCTGTTCCACATACGTCCATTGGGTCATATTCCAAAAAATCTAATGGCACACACAATTCTAACATAGCATCTCGAAACCCCGCCAATTCTTCTACAGTAATACTTCGCATCATATACACAGTCATAAATGCAGCCACTTGGCTCATAGGATAACTGCCTTGTGCAAGATTGATGAGAATATTTTTGGCTTCGCTTCGGTCTAAAGTTTTATATTCAAAAAGACGATTTAGAATAATTTTCATGTAATAGTAAGTATGAAATATGAAATAGTAAGTATGAAATACAAAATAGTAGTTACCTAACTACATTTTTTTGTAACCAATTAATCTATCTGTACGACCTCCAATTTCTCTATAATATACCAAAACATCATAAGAATTTAAGGTTTGTTGAAAAGTACCTTCAAAATAAATGTCGTCACGTATTTTATTTGGGCTTAGATAGGCATACATATAGTTATAAATTCCTTGTTTCAACAACAATCTACATTCATATTGTTGATAATTTGGGTTATAAATCATACGATACTCTTCTTGTAACCTAAAATCAGAAAAACCACCTGTTACAAATACTTCGCCTGCCACTTGCAAAGATTTTAGTTTGAAAGTTACTGCCACATAATCTGCTTCGGTTGCTGCTTCACGCCCCATAAAATTTTGAATAACATATCTTCCATCTATATCTTCCATAATATTTGTATAGCTATTTCCATTTCTCGATACATCTCTCATCAAATAATATTCATTTTGTTTTGGTAACATTCGCATACTGTCAATTCCCCAGCCTCGTGCCTGCGGATTTCGTGTGTCAAATACTCTATATTCGTTAGTGCCTTGAAAACTATTTTCTAATTGAAAAAACTTAAAATCCATTACTTTTTCAAACTCCCGAACAAAAGTAGGTTTCAAATTGACCAGAGCATTGTCCCAACGGTAGTTTTGTCGCAATACTACCTGTACTTGTTGCATAGGTATTGCAATTTGGTAATTTCCATAATTTACTTGAAAATCAATTTGTTGATTTTGAAAAACACTTGTGCCACCTACCGAGAAAGTTTGATTACTGCCTATTCCTACGCCATTTTCGTGTACCATAAATCGTCTTGTAATAATTAAATTATCTTCATTAGCATCTTCATAGACTTTTAGAATATAATTTCCTGAGAGTTTTACGGCTGGAAGATTGAAAAAAAAATGTGTGTAATTGGTTTTGGTATTGAACGAAGTTTCTCTTTCGGTCAGATAAAATTCGTTGAAAGTATCGAGATATTCTATTGTATTGAGTTGGTCGGCTATAGTCCAATCGGCATTACAGGCAATAATTTTGGCTACATATCGGTTACTATTGCTGCTAAAGTCATCAAATTCTAAACGCAAATTTTGTTGAGAAATTGGTACAATGGGTGGTTCTATAATACTATTTTGTCCTATTTGTGAATATAATTGGACTGTAGCAATATTTGGCGAATAGATATAATCTTCGCTACGAAAGGTTTTGTCTGTTGGGTTTCCGTAGGTTTGTGCCAATAAATTTGTACTTACTAAGCACAGAAATAAAAAATAATAGATAGTGGTTGGTATCATTGTGTAAGTATTACAAAATGACAAAGTTAGCAGAAATTTTAAAGATTGCTAATTTTTTATCCAATTTTGTAGTAGTACGTAGCTCCAACTACGTACAGAATGTATGCAAATGTACGTAGCAAGAGCTACGTACTACTACATGTATGCAGATATTTTATTTTTTGTCAGGGTTTGTAGGTGCTGTAACGGGTGGCATTGCTGCGTGTATTTTGTCCATTGCATCATACTTAAATTCTGTACCCAAATGAATTACTCGCAAATAACTAAGTGGCAAATCATCAGCTTTTACACTTGCTTTGTATTCATATTGTGTAATTGGCTCTAATTCTATAGAAACTTCTTTATAATTATTTACTGCCTTTAGTTGGTATTTCATAATAGTACCTAAGGTATATTTATCATTTTTAGGATACCAACCGTTTTCTTTATGCACCATGATTTGGAGGACTTCGCCTGTCAATAAAGTTGCTGTACCTTCATACATCACCGAATCTTTGGGTTTAATTACAAGGTCGGTTACTACTTGCCTTACATTTTCTTGGATTAGTCGTGCAGCTACAGAATTTAGGGTTTCTATAATTTGTAATTGCCCTTCTAAATCTCCTTTGATAATTGCTTGTATGTGTGAACTATCTGCCATAATTGCATCTACAAAATATTCATCATCTTTTTCTTTTTTGGTTTTGATAGACACACATATTTTGCCTGTTACTTCTTTGATATTGGTTTTAAAAACTCTTTCTACTTTGAGTTGTTTATCCTGCTCATTTTCTTTACAAGCCACCAAACTACATAAAGATAGCAAAACAACCGCAAATTTCACCTGTAAATGTTTCATATATAAGTACATTTTTAAATTAGGTTGCAAACTTACAACAAAACAACTAAAATAAAAAGATGATTTTTTTATTAAGCAAAAAATTCTGCTGTAGACTTTTTTTGGATGTTGAAAAATTACGCCCAAGAAATTTAATAGCTTTTTAAGCAATACCTTTGCTGTTTATCTAATTTATTTTACAACTTTGCAAAATAAAAGCAAGGCAATGATAGATAGTTTTAAAATTTGGCAACATCATGGCAAACAATTCATTCCAGATGTAAGTAAAGTAACATTAGCCGAAAGTTTTAGAGGCAGACCTGTTATTTCTACCGAAAAAATAGACGAACAAGCAGCAGTAGAATTGTGTCCTACGGGTGCAATTCTCCAAAATCCTATGCGAATAGATATGGGCAAATGCACATTTTGTGGCGAATGTATGTGGGCATTTCCCGAAAAATTTACGTTTGTAAATGACTACAAAACGGCAACCAATGACCGAAATGCCCTTATCATTGCCCAAGGATACAACAATCCTATAGTACTTAATCCTAATTTGGTTAGAGCCGAAATCAAAAAATATTTTGGACATTCTCTCAAGTTGCGACAAGTTTCGGCAGCAGGCGACAATAGTTCCGAGATGGAACTCAACGCCTGTATCAATGTCAATTTTGATATGAGTCGTTTTGGAATAGATTGGGTAGCCTCGCCACGCCACGCAGACGGCATTGTAATTACGGGTCCAATTTCTGAAAATATGGCACAACCTCTACAAATATGTTATGATGCAGTTCCAAATCCAAAAATTGTAATTTTGGCGGGTACAGATGCCATCAGTGCAGGAATTTTTGCAGGCAGTAAGGCATTAGACCGTAGTTTTTTAGACAAAATCCAAGTAGATTTGTATGTACCAGGCAATCCAATTCACCCACTCACTTTTATTAATGGCGTTTTAGCATTAATGGGAAAATAGAAATCACTTAGACATTCGCCTGAAGGCGAATATACGGACAGTATATTCGCCTTCAGGCGAATGTTTTTTCTGTATATTTGCCTTCAGGCGAATGTTTTTTCTGTATATTTGCCTTCAGGCGAATGTTTTTTCTGTATATTTGCCTTCAGGCGAATGTTTTTTCTGTATATTTGCCTTCAGGCGAATACCTTATCTGCATATCATACGGCAATTTTATACAAAGCTATAAAATATCTCTTAAGCAAATTTTGATAATTTACATATTTAAGTATCTTTGCTTTGATTTTAGCATTTTAGAAAACAATGAAAAATAATTATGTAGTTATTATGGCAGGTGGCATAGGCACAAGATTTTGGCCTTTCAGTCGCAGCAACCACCCAAAACAGTTTTTGGATATACTTGGCAATGGCAAAACCTTGATTCAAATGACCGTAGAGAGGTTTCAACATATTTGCCCATTAGAAAATATTTTTGTGGTTACTAATTCTGATTATTTGTTTCATGTCAAAACACAATTACCACAATTAGCTGATAGTCAGATACTTTTAGAGCCAATGATGCGAAATACAGCAGCTTGCATTGCGTATGCTTGTTATAAAATTCGTAAACGTACCGAAAATGCTAATATAGTTATTGCACCAGCCGACCACGTTATCCTAAAACAAGAAGCATTTTCAGAGGCTATTAGCAAAGCTATTTGGTCTGTGGCACAAAATCCTATTTTGCTTACTTTAGGTATTACCCCAACAAGACCAGATACAGGCTACGGATATATTCAATTAGCAGAATCGGAGGCGGATAGCACCATTCAAAAAGTAAAAACTTTTACTGAAAAACCTCATTTGGAATTGGCTTTGGAATTTTTGGAAAGTGGAGATTATCTTTGGAATGCAGGTATTTTTGTTTGGAATGTAAAAACCATCATACAAGCATTTGAAAAATATATGCCCGATATGGCAGAACTTTTTGCAGAGGCACAATTTCACTTTTTTAGCCCCAATGAAAGTACAGCAATCAAAAAACTCTATCAACAATGTCATAACATCTCGATAGATTATGCAATTATGGAAAAAGCAGATAATGTATTTGTATTGCAATGTGATTTGGGCTGGTCAGATTTGGGAACTTGGAAATCTCTGTATGAGTTTTCGCCAAAAAATAAGGATAATAACGTCTTGAAAGGCAATATTATGACCTATGAAACGACAAATTGTGTGGTAAGAACTCCCAACGAAAGATTGGTAGTTTTGCAAGGTTTGGATAATTATATTGTAGTAGAACACAATAACGTGCTACTTATCTGCCAAAAAGATGAAGAACAACGCATAAAACAAATTTTAGAAGAAGTAAATAAAACCAAAGGAAGACAATTTTCTTAATTTTTTTGTTTAAAAAATATTAAATATTAGTTTAAATTTTATTAGGCTATTTAATAAAATTTAAACTAATTATATTTTGTGTTAGATTTTCGCAAGAAAATATATTATTATAAATTATCTTTGTATGATAAATAAAAGTATGATATTATGAGCAAAAAACTAATTCATTTTGATTGGGCTGTAAAGAAATTGCTTCGCAACAAAGCAAATTTTATTATTTTAGAAGGCTTTTTGTCAGAACTTTTGTATGAAGATATTAAAATCCAAGAGATTTTAGAAAGTGAAGGCAACCAAGAAACAGATGATGACAAGTACAACCGAGTTGATATTTTGACACAAAATTCAAAAAATGAATTAGTCCTTATAGAAATTCAAAATACTTATGAGATAGATTATTTTCAAAGAATGATTTATGGTACTTCCAAAGTTATTTCTGAAAATCTATTTAAACGTCAGTCATATTCTGAAATCAAAAAAGTAATTTCTATTAATATCGTTTATTTTGATTTGGGGCAGGGTAAAGATTATGTGTATAAAGGTACAACTAATTTTCAAGGTTTACACGAAAAAGATACATTACAACTTTCCAACAAGCAAAAAAAGACTTTTGTTAAACAAAATATTTCAGATATTTTCCCTGAATACTATATTATTAAGGTCAATCAATTTAATGATGTGGCAAAGGATACTTTAGATGAGTGGATTTACTTTCTAAAAAACAATGAAGTAAAAGATGAATTTAGGGCAAAAGGTTTGGCAGAAGCAAAAGAAGTTTTAGACATTATGCGTTTGAATAAGGAACAGCAGTATGGCTATAATCGTTATTTGGATTATTTACATCTAAAAGCAAGTGAAGCATTTTCTTTACAAATTGAAGCAGAGGAGAAGATAAGAAATCAAAAAGCTATTGAAATTGCTAAAAATGCTGTTGCTGAGGGTTTAGATAATCAAGTAATAGCCCGATTAACAAGTTTGAGTTTTGAACAAATAGAGCAACTTCGCAACGAAAAAGAGTAACAAACTTTGACTAACATTGCATTTGTACAAGTTAGGCAAAAGTAAAATAACTCAAAACCTACACTCTTTTTAACAGATTTGATTACAAAATATCATAGGTTTTAGTTTTGTTTTCGTGTAAAAAACAAGGCTAAAACCTATGTTATATTTGATAATTATTACCTTTAAAAGTATATTTTTGGGTTCTTTTACATTTTTTATGCAAATCCAATTCTAAAATTTATTTATGGGTATATTAAAAAAATTAGCTTCACAAACAGCTATTTATGGTATTAGTAGCAATGTAGGACGGTTGCTAAATTATGTACTTGTGCCTTTGCATACCACTATTTTTTTACCACAAGAATACGGTATTATTTCAGATTTTTATGCAAAAGCAGCATTTTTCAATGTGCTTTATACATACGGTATGGAAACTGCCTATTTTCGTTTTTCGACCAAAAAAGAAAGTAACACGCAAGAAGTTTATAATTTGGTGCTAACTACTTTGCTTTGCACAAGTTTATTATTTTCTACCATACTGCTCGTTTTTTCGACCTCTTTTGCCAAATTAATGAATTATCCCGCAGAATTTGGGCAATATGTGATAGTTTTTGCCTGTTTGTTTGCCGCTGATGCTATAGTTACCATTCCTTTTGCCAAAATGCGACAAGAAAACAAAGCAAAACTCTTTGCTACTTTACGCACCCTAAGCATAGTAGTAAACGTAGCTTTAAACTTTTTCTTCCTTTGGTTTTGCAAAAATTATTTACCTACTTTTTATAGCCCAACTATAGGAATTGGTTATGTATTTTTGGCAAATTTGCTCGGAAATCTTATCATTATTCCTTTTTTATGGCAATATTTTCGCAATTTTAGTTTTATTTTTGACTTTCAAAAAATAAAACCAATTTTATTATATGCGTATCCTATTTTATTTACAGGTTTTGCAGCAATGATAAACGAGGTAATTAGTCGAGATTTTATCAAATATTATTTGCCCGAAAATTTTTATGTGGGGCGTAGTAATTTGGAAGCTGTAGGTATTTTTTCGGCTTGTTACAAATTTTCTATTTTTATTACTTTGGCAGTACAGGCTTTTAAATATGCTGCCGAACCGTTTTTCTTTTCGAAGGCAACCGACAAAGATTCGCCAATACTTTTTGCCAAAATAAGCCGTTATTTTGTCATTGCAGCCGTTTGTATGTATGCAGGCGTAAGTTTAAATTTAGATTTGTTACAACATTTTCTGCTCGGACAAGCCCAATATGCCGAAGGCTTGGCAATAGTTCCTATATTGTTATTAGCAAATTTGTTTCTTGGTGTGTATTATAATTTATCTATTTGGTTTAAAGCAACAGATAAAACAAATTTTGGTACTTTATTAGGTTTTTTTGGGGCAGGTATTACGATTATTGGCAATTTTTTATTCATTCCCTATTTTGGTTATGTAGGCTCGGCACTTGCTACCTTGCTTTGCTATTTTTCTATGACAGCATTAAGTTATTATTACGGACAAAAATATTACCCAATTCCATATAACCTAAAAAATGCTTTTGCTTGGATATTTTTTG
The DNA here is from genome assembly GCA_044348925.1 of Bernardetiaceae bacterium. Lineage (GTDB taxonomy): Bacteria > Bacteroidota > Bacteroidia > Cytophagales > Thermoflexibacteraceae > JAAFKA01. The sequence goes on along the minus strand of JBIKRY010000102.1, from coordinate 5,488 downwards.
CTACGCTATTGATTGTACTCGGAAAATACATAGAAACTGCTAATTTTTGGCTTAATCAAAGCATACACATTGCCCTCACTTGTTTTTTGTTGGCAGTAGTTTGGTGGAAAGAAAAATCTAATTTTGTGAATAAAACTTTAAATTAATTAGTTTTATATAAAATAGAATTTCGTTTGTTGCGTGAAACAACACATACAAAAGTCTTTATATCCAAAAAACTATACTTTACAAGTCTTAAAGATTTGTAAAGTATAGTTTTTTTGCTAAAATTATGGCTCTGAAGCTAAAAATATTTTTTTACTTCAGATTTTTAAACCAATTTTGTATGTATAAATGACAAAAGTGTTTGTGTTGGCAAAAATACGAACATGGAAAAGCACCTATACAAATGAATTCAGGCAAAGTTATTATTTTTTCCGCACCTTCAGGAGCAGGCAAGACCACTATCGTCAAGCATTTATTGGCTACTAATCCGATGCTTACGTTTTCGGTTTCGGCAACCACTCGCAGTCAAAGACCTACCGAAATAGATGGCAAAGACTACTATTTTTTGAGTAGCTCCGATTTTCAACAAAAAATAGCAGCAGGCGAATTTCTCGAATACCAGCAAGTATATGCAGATATTTGTTATGGCACTTTGCGGTCAGAAGTAGCACGCATACACGCAGCAGGAAAACACGCTATTTTTGATTTAGACGTGCAAGGAGGCATCAATTTGAAAAAAGAATTTGGAGAAAATGCCTTGTCTATTTTTGTAAAAGTACGGTCAGTTGATATTTTGGCAAAAAGACTTAGTTTGAGAAACACAGAGTCGGAAGAACGAAAAAAAGAACGAATAGCAAAAGCTGCCATAGAATTGTCTTACGAAGATAAATTTGATATTGCATTACTCAATGATGATTTGGAAAAAACTCTTGAAGAAGCACAAAAAATTGTGCATGATTTTTTAGGCGAAAAAACTATTAAGTAAGTAAGAAATGTAGATTCGCCTTGAGGCGAATTGCTTGATAATCAACTCATTCGCCTCAAGGCGAATCTACTTTAATTTGTCTATCTACTTAATGTAGAACTTACTATTAAAAAATTTACAACTACTTATAATGATTGATTTTACTAATTTTAATAACTTAAGTAAGTGTATTTTACTTTTGATTGTTATCTTTTTGGCAAGTAATACAATAACTGCCCAAACTATTGAACAAAATCCTAAACGTGAATTTCGGGCTGTTTGGATTGCCAATGTAATGAATTTAGATTTTCCAAGTTCTGCCAAATTGACTACAGCACAACAACAAAAAGAATTTATTGAGTTGTTGGAAACACACCAAAAAAGCAAAATTAATGCTATTATTGTGCAAATAAGACCTTCGGCAGATGCTTTGTATTTTAGTAAAAACGAATTATGGTCGGAGTGGCTCACAGGGCAACAAGGACAAATGCCATTTCCTTTTTATGACCCTTTGGCATTTATGGTGGACGAGGCACACAAGCGAGGTATGGAATTTCACGCATGGCTCAATCCCTATCGTGCAATGACAGACACTGCTAAAGCCAAAAATATTCACCAAAATCATATTACCAAACAACAAACAGATTGGTTTGTAGATTATGGCAGAAGCCGAATTTTTAACCCTGCAATTCCCGAAGCACGTGAGCATATTGCGGAAGTAGTAGCAGATATTGTGCGGAGATACGATATTGATGCTATTCATTTTGACGACTATTTTTATCCGTATCCTATTGCAAATCAGGAATTTGATGACCAAAAAAGTTTTGAAAAATATGGGAAAACTTTTGCTAATAAAGCAGATTGGCGAAGAAATAACATTAACTTGCTTATCGAAAAAGTGAGTTTTACTATCAAAAATATAAAACCTTACGTAAAATTTGGCATTAGCCCATTTCCTGTTTGGCGAAACAAATTGCAAGATAGCAATGGCTCCGAAACCACAGGAGGCTTGACAAGTTATGACCATCTTTTTGCAGATTTACGACTTTGGCTATCTAAAGGTTGGATAGATTACATTATTCCCCAAAATTATTTTACAAGTAATTTTGATAAAGTGCCTTACAAAACTTTGACAAGTTGGTGGACAAAAAACACTTTTGGGCGACATTTGTATATTGGGCATGCAGTCTATAAACTCAATGGAAAAGAAGATGCTCGATGGAAAGACAAAGGCGAAATAATGGAACAGGTACGTTTTAATCGGCAACAAAGCAATTTGCACGGCTCTGCCTATTTTAGTTCCAAACATTTGCTCACAAATCTGGAGGGTTTTCAGGACTCTTTGCGTACAACTTTGCACAAACATTTTGCTTTAGTGCCTCCAATGACTTGGAAAGATAACATAGCACCCAATGCCCCACAAGACGTGGAGGTGTTTGCGGGTCAAAACGGCATTATTTTGCATTGGAAAACTCCAATTCCTAACATAAAAGACGAAAAACCTTGCTACTATGTGATTTACCGATTTGCTGATAATGAACTAATAGACATACAAAATTCTAAAAATATTATAGGTATTCATAGAAAAGAAGAAAACTTTTTTATAGACAAATCTATAGCAGGAAATGGAAAATATAGCTATGTAATTACGGCTTTGGATAGATTACATAATGAAAGTATGGCTTCGAAAGTAGTTTCTTTACAATATAAAGACAAAGGAACTTGGGCAGACTTTTTGTTGACTTTTATGGAATTGGCTTTGCAAAAACATAAGTAACGTGAACTACGGATACCGTATATTCGCCTTTAGGCGAATATACGGTTACAACTTAACTTAACTATTATTTTCTATTGTACTGCTCTATTCAAAAAAACATTTAGTGGATACATAGCCCGAAATCTATCTGCCATTTGTTCTACCAAATCATCTTGAGAAAGTTGCGTATCTGTAAAAGTAGCTGTAACAAAAAAACCCTTGAGTTTCAAGTATTCGCCTGCAATATGTTCTTTGTCATAACCTTTAGGTACATTTTTGAGTTTTTCGCCTTGTATTGTTCCAAAATATTTTACAAAATTACTTTCTTGAATAATGCCCAAAAATTCTTCAGTATGGTAATCTATTTCCTGTCTAATTTTTTTTAGTTCTTCAGCCTCTGGTTGATACATTCCACCACCAACAAAGCTATTTTGTGGCTCGATATGCACATAATACCCTGCCAAATTGGATTGTGTGCCTCCTTCGGCAAAATAACTACCAAAATTAGTTTTATAGGGAGATTTGTCTTTGCTAAAACGAATATCTCTATTTATCCGAAACATAGTACCTTTAGGGTTTACACTTTTTAAACTTGTATCAAATGCCAATAATTTTGGAAATATTTGTTCCATTGTTTGTGTAAATTCATTTCGCAAATTTTGGTAATGATTTCGCTGACTTTCAAACCATTCTTTGTGGTTATTTTGTTTTAGTTGTGCCAAAAATTCTAAAAGTTCTTTCATTCGTTACATAGACGGTTTAGTGTAATTTGTCCCAAATAGCCGAAAATATTTCTAATTTATACTTCGTATCTGTACTATCATTAGGGTTCATATATTTTTTGTGCACAAATACTTTGCCTCTTATGGCATCTATTTGTCCTTGTCGGTAAGACATAATGATGAAAAAACCGATAATAAAGAGAAATATAGCACCGCTAATTCCTCGTGTAATATTGACATTCATAGGATAAATGTTTTGGTGAATATTATTTTTTGTTTGGAATGGCATACGCCCAACTAATTCCTGTTTTCATATCTTTGAGTGCAATTCCCAAATCTTTTGCTTTTTCTCGCAACAAATCTACTTTTGCGTAGTCTTTGTTGTGTTTTGCATCTTTGTAAATTTCCAAAAACATTGCCATCATTTGTTCGGTAGATACCAAATTTTCTTCTTGCAAACCCAAAACTTGCTCGGTAAAGCTAATAAAAATTTCTAAAAGCTTCTCAAAACTATCTTTATCTACTTGTTGCATCATTGCTTGTTGGCTATCGTATGTATTTATTTTGCTTAAAATCGTAAACAAACTTGCAATAGCCATAGCAGTATTAAAGTCATCATCCATAGCTGCATAAAGTTCTGCAATTAATTTTTGTGCTTCTTGCTGCTGGTCTTCTTGTGCTTGTGCTGCAAATACAAAAGTTTCTTTTTTCTGCAATAAATTTTTAGCAACTTTCAATCCGTTTACAATATTAAGGTAGCCTTTTTGTGATGCTTTTAGGGCATTGTTGGTAATATCCATTGTGCTACGGTAGTGTGTTTGGAGCATAAAAAACCGCAACGTCATAGGACTGTATGCTTGTTCGAGCAATGGGTGTGTCCCTGCAAATAATTCGGCTGGTAAGATAGAATTTCCTACAGATTTTCCCATTCGTTGCCCATTTACGGTGAGCATATTGGTATGTAACCAATATCGAACAGGTTCTGTGCCGTATGCACCTACAGATTGTGCTATTTCACATTCGTGGTGCGGAAATTTCAAATCCATTCCACCACCATGAATATCAAATTTTTCGCCCAAATATTTCATACTCATTACCGAACATTCCAAATGCCAACCAGGGAAACCTGCCCCCCAAGGCGAATTCCAACGCATAAGATGTGTAGGCAATGCTTGTTTCCAGAGGGCAAAATCTTCGGGATTTCGTTTTTCTTCTTGCCCATCTAATGCTCGTTGTCCTGCCAATAAATCATCTAAAATTCTGCCTGATAATTTACCATATTCATATTTTTCGCTAAATTTTTTCACGTCAAAATATACCGAACCATTTGCCACATAGCCATAACCATTATCAATAATAGTTTGTGCCATTTCTATTTGTTCTACAATATGTCCTGTCGCAGTAGGTTCTACACTTGGCGAAATATTATTGAGTTGTTGCATAACCTCGTGAAAACCGTTGCTATAGCGTTGCACAATTTCCATTGGCTCAAGATTTTCCAATTTTGCTTTTTTCCCAATTTTATCTTCTCCTTCGTCTGCATCTCCTACCAAATGCCCAACATCTGTAATATTACGCACATAACGGACTTTGTATCCTAAATGTGTTAGATAACGATAAATAATATCAAAACTTGTAAAAGTACGGCAATTTCCTAAATGCACATCACTATATACTGTAGGGCCACAAACATACATACCTACAAATGGCGGTTTTAGAGGCTCAAAAATGTCTTTGCTACGGGTTAAGGTGTTGTATAATTTGAGATGATGCGTTTTTATCATAAAATTGGTCGAAATTAATATAAAATAATGCTTAGTTTGGCAAATTGCTACTTTTTTACTAAAAAACCTACTGTAGATGTTATTTTTTTTGTGGAGATAGTATGTATGTTATTGGAGTATAATTTGAATATTCATAAGCAATACAAACTTTGTTCTATTTACTTTTACTTATTTGTAAGGTTTTGTGGACAAAAATCTACATATAGGTTTTATGTATTAAAATTAGACTTTAAAATTTAGAAATAATTTTATAATTATTTCTAAATTTTTGATGCGG
>JBIKRY010000101.1:0-14555 GCA_044348925.1 Bernardetiaceae bacterium | reverse complement strand
TACCAATTGCAATAGCATCAGATGGTCTTGCATCTATTTCTACTTGTCGCACCCCTTTATTGGTACTACATAGAATTTTGGCATAAAAAACCCCTTCTCTAAGCTCCGAAATAATTACTTCCTCTATAGTATAATCAAAATTTTTAGCAAATACTTTGAATAAATCATGTGTCATAGGTCGAGTGGAGGCAACTTTTTCTATTTCTATAGCAATAGCTTGTGCCTCAAATATTCCAATAATAATTGGTAGGCGGCGATTTCGCCCCTCTTCTCCCAAAACTAAAGCATACGAACCCGATTGTGCTTGGCTCGATGATAGTCCTAAGATTTCTAATTTTATCTTATCCACGATATTGTTGTTTATTACTGCAAAAATAAAAAAGAAATTTAAACGAAAAAGCACTTTTTTTTTGAAAAATCATTAAAGTACAAATATATTTGTAAATTACTAAAAATTAACTAATTTATGAAACAATATTTGCCTTCAGATTATTTGCCGTTGTTGGTACAACTCGGACTTGCAGTGGCATTTGTAGTCGTAACAATGATTGCAACACACTTATTAGGACCTAAACGCAAAAGTAAAGTAAAAGATGCTGTTTGGGAATGCGGTATCGAAGCACAAGGTGATGCCCGTACGCCTATTTCTATCAAATATTTTTTGGTAGCTATTTTATTTGTACTTTTTGATGTAGAAATTATTTTTATGTATCCTTGGGCAGTAAATTTTAGAGAAATGGTAGCTTCTGGCGGTTTTACCTATTTTATAGAAATGTTACTTTTTATGGGTTTGTTTTTTTGTGGCTTTTATTATGTTATCAAAAAAGGCGTGTTAAAGTGGGAATAACTTAAGACGGTCTATTTCCTGCCGTTTATTTTAATTCATAATTTAATTAAAATTATTTTCCTTATTAAAAAAATTAAAACAAAAAAGTATGTACACAAACTTTTTTTAAATTAATTTATTAGCAAGCAAATTAATTTAATTATAGTTAGTAAAATAATCTAAAAAAAAAGTTACTTTTGACATTTATCACATTATATAGCTGTAAAAGTTGGAAATACCAGCAATTAGGCTAAACAGATTGGTAAAAAAGTAATAAAATGAAATAAATTAAAAAAAAATGCAAAAAAAATGCCTTTACTATTGCAAAATTGCTTAACAAGTTTCAAATTGCACGGTAAGCATAAAAACTGTTTTTAAACATTATAGAAACATCTAAAATTTTACATTAACCTAAAACCTGTTTAATCCTAATGGCACAACAACCAAAAAACGCAGACCAGCAGTCTAACAAGTTACAATCCGTGTTTGCAATTATTGCAATCCCTGTTATTATCCTTATTTGTATTATTCTTTACAAATTTGTATTAGGAAATGCTTCTAACTTTCAAGGTGGCGACCCTAACAATCACCCATTACCAGGTAACTATCTTGGGGTAGTTTACAAAGGAGGTCCTATTGTACCTCTTTTGATGTCGTTTTTCTTAATGGTTATTACCTTTTCTGTGGAAAGATTTATTACAATTATGAAAGCATCAGGTACTGGCTCATCAGCTAATTTTGTAAGAGGCGTAAGAACTTCTTTAAACAATGATGATATCAGTGGTGCAATTCAACATTGCGACAAACAAAAAGGTTCTGTTGGAAATGTAGTACGTGCAGCTTTATTGAAATACAAAGAAATGGCTGAACTTACTAAAAAAGAAAAACAAGGTGCAGCACCTATTGGTTCTTCAGCAAGCGGAGCTATTATTGTAGCAGACGTTGCAGACAAAGAACAAAAAATTGCAGCTATCCAAAAAGAATTGGAAGAAGCAACGTCTTTGGAATTGCCAATGTTAGAGAAAAACTTAACTATCATTGCTACTTTAGCATCTATTGCAACCCTTGTAGGTTTGTTAGGTACGGTAATTGGTATGATTAAGGCTTTTGCAGCTTTGGCGGCAGGTGGTGCTCCAGATGCAGTTGGTTTGGCAAATGGTATTTCTGAAGCATTGATTAATACTGCGTTAGGTATTGCTGCTTCTGCTTTTGCAATCGTATCTTACAACTATTTCACTAGTCAAATCGATACATTAACGTATAGCATTGACGAAATTGGGGTAAGTATTGCACAAACTTATAACAGTAAATACTAAGTAATTATGAATTGTAGCATAGGCTTTAGTCTGTGCTTAAGTAAGCACAGACTAAAGCCTATGCTACAATTTCATAACTCTTAGGTCTATTTAATGATTTAAAACCTTAAAGCTATGCCAAAAGTTAAAGTTAATCGGAAAAGTGTATCTTTAGATATGACAGCTATGTGTGATATGGCATTTTTGCTACTCACTTTCTTTATGCTTACCACTAAATTTAAGCCTGAAGAGCCGATTGTTATCGAAAATCCGACTTCTATCTCCGAAACTATTTTGCCAGACACAGATGTTGCTACTATTACGATAGGTAAAGATGGTAGAGTATTTTTTGGAATGGAGGAACAAGATACAAAAATAAAAATGCTCGAAGAAATGGAACGTCAATATGCCATTACTTTCAACGAAAACGAAAAACACGAATTTAGTTTATTAACCACTTTTGGAACTCCTATTGGAGGCATTAAACAAATTCTAAATATGGAGCTAAATGAGAGAAATAAAGTAAATCAACCAGGTATTCCTTGCGATTCTACTAACAATGAACTCAAACATTGGCTTATGTTTGCAAGAGGGCAACACAATGCAATACATGGAAAATCTCTGAAAATAGCTATTAAAGGCGACAAAGATGCAGATTATGAAGTGATAAAAAGAGTAATTGCAACCTTACAAGAACAAAATGCAAATAGATTCAACTTTATTACAGGCTTAGAAGCCAAACCAGAATCTATGGCTGGTGGAACTCCAGCACCAGCACACTAATACCTAACTCTACTGCGTACGGACTGTCCGTAATTGGTAGAGTTTAGTAGGAAATTATCTTTTGACTTAAAAAGTATTTTTTGTCAAAACTACGGACTAAATCCGTAACCCAGAACTAAATAAATATTCACCCTTTAAAAAATAAATACGATGGGAGAAGTAGATACCAGCCAGGGCGGGGGGAAGAAAGGCGGAAAGAAACGCAGCAAAAAAATGTCAACCAAAATTGACATGACTCCGATGGTAGATTTAGCATTCTTGCTCATTACGTTTTTCATGCTAACGACCACGTTTAATAAACCTAAAACGATGGAAATTAATATGCCTGATAAAACGGAGGATAAAAACCAAACAATGAAAATTGCAGCTTCGCGTACTCTTACGATTATACTCGGAAAAGATAACCAAGTATATTGGTATCAAGGAGATAACAATCCTGAAACGATGAAGTTAAATAAAACTGATTTTAATGAACAAACAGGAATTCGCAAAGTAATTACTGATAAGGCAAGAGAAATTATGGCAGCACATGGAAAAGATGCTGTGATTTTGATTAAGTCGTTAGACACTGCGAAGTATAAAAATTTGGTGGATATGCTTGATGAAATGCACATTACCAACCAAAAAATTTATGCTATTGTGGATATTTACGACCCTGAAAAAGCCGTTTTGCAACGTGATTTCCCAGGAAGTATTTAGTTTTTGTAGTTTTCTCTAACAGTAAAGTACAAATAATTTGGAATAGTTGCTGCAATAATTTCCAAAATATTTATTAGTAAAAAAATTACAAAAAAATCTAAAAAAAATGTTACTATTTATACTTTTCTACATTAGTATAGAAAAGTAGTTCTAAAAAAGTTTTATATCAATCTTATTAGCATATTACGCAAGAAAATCTAAGAATATGTTTATAAGATAAAAGTAAATTTGTTAGACTATTTTTTGCTTTTTGGTAAAAATTAAGACAATATTTTCACTTAACCTATAAAACAATGGCAGAAATCAATAGTAACACAGACAGTAGCAAACAAAAAGGTAGGCAACGCACCAGCAAAGTTTCTACTAAAATAGATATGACTCCAATGGTTGATTTGGCATTCTTACTTATTACCTTTTTTATGCTCACTACAACTTTTAACAAGTTGCCAGCAATGGAAGTAAATATGCCTGATAGAGAACAAAATATGCACATGCCAATTTCAGCAAGTCGAACATTGACATTTATTTTGGGAACAAATAATCAAGTATATTGGTATCAAGGAGATAATAAAATAGAAAGTATGCAAATTGCAAAAGTTGATTTTTCTAATAGCTTGCAAGTACGAAAAATTTTGGTAGAACAGTCCACTAAAATTTTGGCAAAGACAAATAAAGATGCCATCATATTGATTAAATCTTTGGATAATGCAAAGTATGGTAATTTGATAAATTTATTAGACGAATTACATATTACCAACCAAAAAATTTATGCTATTGTAGATGTCTATGACGTAGAAAAACAAGTATTAGTAAAACAATTTGGAGTATAAACATAAACAAAAAAACTAAAAATATGCCACAGCAAGATTTAAAAAATGTCCCTTTAGATGACATCATTTTTGAGGGATTGCATAAAGGATATGGTGCGTATGTGTTGCGTAAAATTTACGGAAAACATATTACCAATGCCTTGATAGGTTCGACGCTGGTATTTTCTTTAGCTTTGGTAGGTCCACAGTTGTATAATAAATATGCACCAACACCAGTCGAAGATGCTAAAGAAGTGGTTATTGATATGGCTAAATTGCCTCCTCCTCCACCTGTGGACGAGACTGCACCGCCGCCACCGCCACCGCCGCCACCGCCACCACCGCCACAAGTTTCTACAATTAAATTTGTGCCACCAGAGCCTGTGCCTGATGAGGAAGTTCCAAAAGACGAGGAGCCACCTCCAGTAGAGGCGTTGAAAGACAAAGTAATTTCGACAGCAACAGTAGAAGGTGACCCAAATGCTTCGGCGGATGTGGTAATTGACGAGCCAAGAGAAGAAACAAAAGCTGTAGAAATTCAGAAAGAAGAAATTTTTACAGTAGTAGAACAACCTCCAATGTTCCCTGGTGGTATGGCAGAGTTAGGAAAATTTCTCTCTAAAAATTTGAAATATCCTCGCCAAGCCTCCCAATCCAATATTGAGGGTACGGTATATGTAAACTTTGTGGTAGATTCACATGGCAAAATTTCTGAAGTGAAAATCTTAAAAGGAATTGGTTATGGTTGTGATGAAGAAGCCGAAAGAGTAGTACGTGCTATGCCAGCTTGGGCACCAGGTAAACAAGGAGGTCGTGGCGTATCTGTACGTTACAACTTACCAATTAAGTTTAAGTTAGCACAATAAATTAGTTCTAAATCTATGCTTATTCCGTTGCAGGTGATTTCGCCTGCAACTTTTTTGCTATAAGTGTTTAGAGATTTTGACAAAGAGTTATTCTAACAAACTATCAAAATTTATTCTTAGCACTTTTTATATTTTACAGTTGATTTTAAATTTATGCGTATTTACGAAGTAGTGTTTATTGTGATTGCTGTGCTAATGGTTTTGGTATATTGTGTGCTTGGTGCTTTTCTTTTATTGGGTAAAGTGCAAATAGCAACTTTAAGCTATACGTTTAATGTTTTTTTTGGCATTGCATTTATTGTTTATGGCGTATTTAGAGGTTGGCGAGTGTATCAAAAAATAGAAGAATTTAGAAACTAAATTACAGATTTGGCTAAAACTATCTAAATAAGAGTTTATTTACATTATTTATACGCATCGAATGACTATCAGCATCACACACTTAAACGAGTTGCCTAATGTTGCCCAAAAAATTATAGCTTTTGCAGGTAGCCAAAAAATTTGGTTATTGGAAGGCGAAATGGGTGCAGGCAAAACCACCTTAAGCAAAGCTATTTGTGCCGAGCTTGGTGTAATAGATACCGTTAGCAGTCCTACCTTTGCTATTGTAAATCAATATTTGACAAATTCGCAACAAACTATTTATCATTTTGATTTTTATAGACTCAAAAATGAAGCAGAAGCATTTGCGATTGGCGTGGAAGAGTATTTTGATTCGGGTTCTTTGTGTTTGATAGAATGGGCAGATAAAATTCCTACATTAATTCCTGAAAATCATTTGGAAATTAGCATTACAAAAGATACCTTAGTGCAAAATGAAAAAAGAGAGATACATTTACAACTATATTAGTAATAGTTTTTATAGAATAAAAATATTGCTTTATTTATAGACAAGATAGTTGTTACAAACTCACATAAAATTGCATAAAATCTATGAATGATAAGCATAAATTTGGTTTTTCGTCTGTTGTGGAATCTATGTCTTTGTATCACCCACAAGAAACTTTACAGGCTGTTTACAAGCAGAAAAAATCTTTGTTGATAGGTTTGCCTAAAGAAATATCTCCTTCCGAGAATCGTATTGCTTTACGACCTGATGCAGTACAGGTTTTGGTCAATTATGGACACGAAATTATCATAGAAACAGGTGCAGGCAATTCAGCCAAATATAAAGATGACGAATATGCCAATGCAGGTGCAAAAATTGTTTATTCGGCGGACGAGGCTTTACAGGCAGATATAGTCTTAAAAGTAGCACCACCAACATTGGCAGAAATAGGCATGATGAAGGATAGGGCTACCTTAATTTCTACTTTACAATTAGCTAATGTAGAGCCAGATTATTTAGTTGCTTTGAACCATAAACGACTAACTGCCGTTGCTTTTGAATTGATGGAGGACAAAGAAGGTAATCAGACGATTGTTCGGGCAATGAGTGAGATAGCAGGTAGTACAGTGATGTTGATTGCAGCCGAATATTTGAGCAACGCACACAATGGCAAAGGGATTATTTTGGGTGGTATTACTGGAGTGCCACCAACCAAAGTAATGATTTTGGGTGCAGGGACAGTAGCCGAATATGCAGCACGAACAGCTTTAGGTTTGGGAGCATCTGTACGAGTTTTTGACGATAATTTGTATAAACTTCGCCGATTAAAGCAGAATTTGGGCAATTATCATTTATATACTTCGACTTTGGATAGGGCAACTTTACAGGAAATGTTGCGAATGACAGATGTAGTGATTGGGGCTTTGCGAGCCGAAAATGGACGGACTCCCTGCGTAATTTCCGAAGAAATGGTGCGAGAAATGAAACCAAATTCCGTAATTATTGATGTGAGTATAGATAATGGAGGTTGTTTTGAAACTTCCAAAACAACTACCCACCAAAAACCAACTTTTAAAAAATTTGATGTGATACATTATTGCGTACCTAATATTGCCTCACGCGTAGCACATACAGCTTCCCAAGCTATTAGTAATATATTTTTGCCGATTCTCCTCAAAATTGCAGATGCAGGAGGCGTAGATGACGTAACCTATCAAGATGCAGGATTTGCAAAAGGCGTATATAGTTATCTTGGAGAATTAAGCAATGAACAAATAGCACGTAAATATTCTATGAAATTTAGACCATTATCTTCGCTGATAATGTCAGGACGAATGTAAAAATGTATTGCCTCGCTAATAATTTACCGTAGGTTGCCATTATTACCTATATTTGGTGCATAAAAGCTGGAAAGATAAATTATTTACAAAAATATTTGATAGATACCTATAATTTTGTGTAATAAAATGTGAAAAATACATTTTATTTTTTACCTTTGCACTAAATTTAGAATAGCACCGCAAAACTTGTGAAATTTTATGCGTGCAATGGACAAACTTTTCAACATTTTAAACTTATATAAGTCATGAATCCATGAAAAGTTTATAGAAACCAATAAGTAAGGCAAGCTTGTTGAGTTTTTACTCGGTTTTTTCTTTCATATTCAATCTATTTATTGCCGCCCAATACATTATGGCAGATGACAAAAAAATGTGGCGATTGCTACAAGCAGCCAAAAATCTAAACGTAGGGATTAAGACAGTGGCAGACTATCTTAACTCGAAAGGATTTGTTGTGCAAAATAATCCGAACTTCCAAATCTCTCAAGAGCAATATAATCTATTGCAAAAAGCCTTTGCAGATTCGCAAGCTACCAAAAAGGAAGCTTCAGCTATTAATATTAACAAGAATCACGAAGATGTGATTATAAAATCGGATAAACACAACGATAAGGACAAACGAAAAGATAAAGAAGATAAAGAAATCTTTATTAAAAACGTAAACACAAGCGAGGTAAAAGAAACGGAAATTGTAAAAGACAAACTTCCTGGCTTAACTGTATTAGGTAAAATAGACCTTAATGCAGGTAAAAACGAAAATAAAGGCAAAAATAACCAGTCCAATAATTCCAATACCTCGAATAATTCGGGTAATTCGAATAATTTTAACAAGACTGGGAACAAAGACTATCATAATAAATCTCAAAATACTAACAAGTCTAACGATAACAAATCGTATAATAACCAAAATTCTAACAAAAATCAGCAGAATACAACAAATAATACGAATAAAAATCAACAGAATAATTCTTTTCAAAATAAAAATCAAAGTTTCGTAAAACAAAACGAAAATAAAGATAGTAAATTTGAACAAAAACCTAAAATTGTGGAAGCAAAAGTAGAATTGCCAGACAATAAATTGATAGATGACAAAAATGCAGACACAAACCGCAAAATTTTTACGGTCTCTGAAGTGATGTCGCAGAAAAAAGACAAGCAATTTGTCCAAGACTTTAAAGAGAATACGGTTGATGGTATTGTGATTGAGGCTAAAGCAGACAAATTACAAGGTTTGACAGTACTCGGTAAAATAGAGTTGCCTGTAGAAGGTGGAAAACGCAAAACAAAACCTGTTGCTTCGTCTGATGACGCAAATAAGGATAAAAAGAAAAAACGCAAAAGAATACGCAACAAAAATGGCGTAACTACTAATACTGCAAGTACAGGAAATAACGGTACAAATACGAATACTACCAATACGAATAATAACCAAAATCGTAACAACAATACCAATACGAACAATAACCAAAATCGTAACAACAATACTAATACGAACAATAACCAAAATCGTAACAACAATACCAATACGAACAATAACCAAAATCGTAGCAACAATACCAATACGAATAATAACCAAAATCGTAACAATAATACGAATAATAACCAAAATCGTAACAATAACCAAAATCGTACAAACACAAATAATACAGCAAATACTGCACTACCAAAGAAAAATCCTGCGGAAGTAACGGACAAAGAAATACAAGAACAAATCAAAAATACTTTGGCTCGTTTGAGTGAAAATAAAAATAGCCAAAGAAGACTTAACAAAAGAGAGAAAAAAGTTGCCAATGCACGCCGTCAAGAGGCATTAGCGAATGAGCAGGAATTATCTGATGCTATTTTGAAAGTAGCAGAATTTATTTCTACCAATGACCTTGCTACATTAATGGACGTATCCGTAAATGAAGTAATTTCTAAGTGTTTGTCTTTTGGTATGTTCGTGGCTATCAATCAACGTCTTGATGCAGAAGCTATTACTTTTATTGCAGACGAATTTGGATTTGCTGTAGAATTTACTACTCCAGACCAAGAAATTGCCATTAACGAAATAGAAGTTCCTGATGCACCTGAAGATTTGGTACACAGGGCACCGATTGTTACGATTATGGGACACGTAGACCATGGTAAAACGTCTTTGCTTGACTTTATTCGTAGAACAAAAGTAGTAGAAAAAGAGGCAGGCGGTATTACCCAACACATTGGGGCGTATGACGTAAAAACAAAAGACGGGCGAAGTATTACATTTTTGGATACACCAGGACACGAAGCTTTTACG
The DNA here is from genome assembly GCA_044348925.1 of Bernardetiaceae bacterium. Classification (GTDB taxonomy): domain Bacteria; phylum Bacteroidota; class Bacteroidia; order Cytophagales; family Thermoflexibacteraceae; genus JAAFKA01. The sequence continues at coordinate 4,830 of JBIKRY010000101.1, read as the reverse complement.
GCAATGCGTGCAAGAGGTGCAAAAGTTACAGATATTGTAATTATTGTAATTGCAGCCGATGATAGCGTAATGCCACAAACACGCGAGGCTATCAACCATGCACACAATGCAGGCGTAAAAATTATCTTTGCTTTCAATAAAATAGATAAGCCAGGGGCAGATGCCGAAAAAATTCGTAAAGAATTAGCAGAAATGAACTTTTTAGTAGAAAGTTGGGGCGGAAAATACCAAGACCAAGAGATTTCGGCTAAAAAAGGTTTAAATATAGATGAGTTGTTGGAAAAAGTATTGTTAGAAGCTGAATTGTTGGAATTGACTGCCAACCCAAAAAGAAAAGCATCGGGTACAGTTATCGAGGCTGCTTTGGACAAAGGAAGAGGTTATGTTACTACGGTACTTGTACAAACAGGTACTCTGAAAGTGGGAGATGCTATTTTGGCAGGCTCACACTACGGAAAAGTAAAAGCAATGACAGACCATACAGGAAAACGTATTCAGTTTGCAGCACCATCTGTGCCAGTACAAGTAGTTGGTTTTAATGGGGCTCCACAAGCAGGCGACAAGTTTAGTGTAATGGAATCGGAAAGAGAAGCACGAGAAATCGCAACCAAACGTGGACAAATATTGCGAGAACAAAGTATTCGTACTACCAAACGTACTACTTTGACAGATTTAGGTCGAAGAATTGCTTTGGGAACTTTCAAACAGTTGAATGTAATTATCAAAGGAGATGTGGACGGTTCGGTAGAGGCGTTGTCAGATTCGTTATTAAAACTTTCTACTGAAGAAATCGAAGTTCGTGTAATTCACAAAGGCGTGGGGCAAATTTCGGAATCAGACGTATTATTAGCAGCAGCTTCTGATGCTATTATGTTAGGTTTCCAAGTAAGACCTTCGGCAGGTGCAAAAAAATTAGCCGAACAAGAGCAAATCGATATTCGTTTCTATGCCATTATTTATGATGCTATCAACGAAATTAAGGCAGCTATGGAAGGTATGTTAGCACCAACAGTAGAAGAAGTTATTATTGGAAATATTGATATTAGAGAAGTATTTAAAATCTCTAAAGTTGGTACGGTTGCAGGTTGTATGGTAACAGACGGATTTGTAAAACGTAACTCCAAAATACGGATTATCCGCGAGGGAATTGTTATCTATGGTGGTGGTGAAGGTGGCGAATTGACCAGCTTAAAACGATTTAAAGATGACGTAGCCGAAGTTAAATTTGGATTTGATTGCGGTTTAGGTATCAAAAACTTTAATGATATTAGGGTTGGTGATACGATTGAAGTATTTGAACAAAAAGAGGTAAAACGTAAACTGTAATAGGTTTTGTGTCTAAATTTTTGTAAAAGTAGCTATGTAAAACGTAAAGTTATTGCATAGCTACTTTTTTTATACGTTTTTTTTAATATCTAATCTAAATTGCGTAGTAGTACGGAACTTCTGTTCCGTATGATAGTATTACGGAACTCCTGTTCCGTATGATAGTAGTACGGAACTCCTGTTCCGTATGATAGTAGTACGGAACTCCTGTTCCGTACAAATTGTAGAAACAGAGGTTTTTGTAGTAAACTTTGCTCTAAAATGTTTGTTTCATTTGGTAAATCCTGTACGGAACTGGAGTTCCGTACTACTACACAATTTAGATTATCTATTATTTTTTTGCAATAGCTTCTGCCAATGACACAAATTCATTTGCAAAGACACTTACGTTTTTTGTAAAACTTTCGTCTAATAAATCGCCATTTTCTGCAAATTTTTTATCTACAGCAGGCACAATAAGCATAGTGGGACAAGCTATGCCCGAAATTCCTGCAATCAACTGCAACATTTGTTGGGCAGCACGCATACCACCCATAGCCCCTGGTGAACTTGTAACAATGCCAAAAGTTTTGCGTGAATATTTTGGAAAATGGTCTAATAAGTTTTTCATCGCAGGAGAGTAGGAGCCATTGTATTCGGGAGATACCAACACAAAAGCATCAGATGAAAATACTATCTCTGCCAAAGGTTTCCATTCTGTTGGCGTATTTTCCAACGAAGTAAATACATTTTGCACAAAAGGTAAGTTATATTTACGCACATCTACCAACGTATAAGTATGGGTAGGAAATTGAGTAGCTAAATATTTTTCCACATGTAGTGCTACTCTTGCACTTAAACTTTCATGACGTGGGCTACCTGCAATAATTGTAATTTTCATATTTTTAGAATCATTGTTTAAAGTTTCTATAACATAATTTATCCTAAAAAAGTTTGCGAGATAAAATTACTTTTTAATTAGGCTTTTTGAAATTTATAGCATAAATTTCAAAAATCTATTATTATTTTTATGCAAACGAAGAAATTTAAGCTATTTTATGCAATTAATTTAGTATTTCAACTAATTTTATTCTATGTATGTAGTGCAAATAGAATAGTAGCACAGCAAAATAATGTTTTGATGGCATTAGAAAAAATTAGCCAAAATAACCCAAATAGTTCGGCTGCCTATTTTCATCTTGGGCAATTTTATTTTTTTAATGGTAAATTAGACGAAGCAAGCAAACAATTTGAGAAGGCATTAACTTTGCATCAAGACATAGACGGCTATTTTTTTCAGGCACTTTCTTTGGAGGGGCAAGGCAAATATGAACAAGCTTTGGATAGTTATGACAAAGCAATGCAAATAGAATCTACCACCGAATATCGTATGCGTAGGGGAGAATTACGCTATAAACTCAAAAAATATATTGGGGCATTGCAAGATTTTACTATCATTTTGGAAGATTATGCAGACATGGCATATATCCGTAAAATGGCATTGGATTGCCAAAAACGTCTAACTCCCAAAGATACAATCGTAGAAAATAATCTTGTAAGCAATGTAAAAATAGTAGTAGAAAGCCCTAAAATATTTGTGCAAAAAACAATTCAATCGTATGAAAATATTGGAGATTTGGGAGAAAGTTATCGAGGATTGCAATTTTTTTATAACAATGATTTGGAAAATGCACACACTATTTTTCAGAAATTGATAGAAAAATATAACCAATACACAACTTTATTTTTTAGTGGATTAATTTTTGAGTTGCAAGATGATGCCGCAAGTGCAGCCGTAATGTATCAAAAAGCTGCTAAAAGAGTGGAAAATAGGATTTTAGACCTCAAATTTGAAAAATTGGCAGGTTCTATAAGTGCCAACAATGAAATAATAAAATTGGAAGAGTTGAAAAAAGATTATGAAAGTAAAATTACAGAGGCATATACCAACGCAAGCAATGTTACCAAAATGGTATTGACCGAAACAGACGAAGATTTGAAAGGGGAAATGAAAGTGGTAGATTTGCGATACCGATATAGTTTTACCAATCCTACCACAACAGGCAACAAAAAAATCTATGCACTTACCATAGAAAAAGAATTGGGAGGAAAAGTCTTAGCAACGAGGGCAATGGTGGAAACACTAAAAGATGGCAATATATTGGTAACTATTAATCATGCAAGCCCTAAAAAAGTTGGAAGTTTGGAATGGTTGGTACACCCACAAGATTTTTTACAAGCAAAATTTATTGCCACTAAAAATCCAAGTTATAAAGCCGAAGGCACAAAAATGAAGGCTAAAATTAATAAAAAATTAGACTTTAATTTACTATCCCAATTAAAACCTACCAATCATACACCTAATCAAGCATTAATATTTGCAGCAAGGGTATATATTGTGGCTTTTTTGGAAAATCATAAAAATTGAGTCTTGGGTAAATCTTTGCTACGCAATTTACATGAGTTATTTGCTTATCCTTATTGGAGAAAATAAAAAAATAAATATAAAATGTTAAAAATATACAATAAATAATTTATGGTCATACAGATATTCTCTACATAATTAGTTAAAATACTGATTATTAATATTTTATAAATCTCTATATAAAATTATAACTACTTGATAGTCAATAAAATAACTTTATAAAAATAACTTTATAGCAGAAGGTTTGCTAATTACTTTTTGTAACCTTTTGTAGTTTACAGAAGTTTATGTTATTGGTATTATCTGTCTATTTCTAAAATTAATGAAGATATGAAAAGTAATATAAAATTTTGGGCTTTTGTTTTGTTTTTAAATTTTGCTTTGTCTGTGTTACTTTTGGCACAAGGTAGTGGGGGACCTTCACCAGACCCTAGCACAAGTGCAGATACTAATGTGCCTATAGACGGTGGTGTTAGTTTGTTGGCTGCTGCGGGTATAGCATACGGAGCAAAAAAATTATATAAGCACAAAAAAAATAATAACTAAAAGAATGATAATTTAATAACAAGGTTTTAATTTGCCATTCTGCAAAAGTTAGAATGACAAATTAAAAACCTTTTTAGCTAATTTATTTTGTAATTTTTGCTTTTGTAGCCATAAAATCTGCATTCTCTGGCAACATTTTTAATGCCTTTTCTATTTGTTCCATTGCTTCATTTTTTTTGCCCATTTTCCAATAAATTAACGCCAAATTATGGTATGCAAAGGCATTTTGTGCGTCTAATCGTATAGAATTGTTACAATCTGCTAAAGCTTCAGGCAACTTATTCAAAGTCATTTTTACCAAAGCCCTGTTATTAAAAGCATAGGCAAAAGTAGAATCTAAAACTATAGCCTTATCCAAATCTTTTAATGCCTCTGCCGATTTATTTAATTGATTTTTTAGATAGCCACGATTGTTATAATAGTCCGACAAACGTGCTGCTAATTCTACCGCCAAAGCACTTTTTCCTATTTTGGTTATATCAAGTGGAGTAGTTTCGGGACTTGTTTTGGTGGTAGTTTTGCCTGTTTTGTCGGGAGTTTTGGTTTTATCAGGC
>JBIKRY010000369.1:0-4116 GCA_044348925.1 Bernardetiaceae bacterium | reverse complement strand
TTGATAATCAATGAATTACCTAAAATGGGAAAAATAATGAATAAATAAGCATTGATAATCAATGAGTTACATATCTCAAAGTGGGAATTGCTGACGTTATTTTAGGAATACACAAAGATAGGAATTCTTTATTGCAAAGTCAAAAATAAAACCTACTAAGGTTTATGAACTACTTCCCCAACGCATCTTGCAATAACTGATGGCGAAAATGCAATATAATTTACACTTTATCCCTAAAAAAATCTATCACAATTTGCCAAACTCCCAACAATTCAGGCAAATTTGACAAAGTATAAATTTCTGTATCTTTCCAAATTGTCTGCCCTTCGAGTTTCATAAATTGCCAATCTGTGCCTGAACTTACACAACCGTAAATATCAAAAATATTATTTTTTTTCTTTTGGTTATATACTCTTGCTCCATACATTTGGGCTGCACATTGTGCAAGGCTATCTTCTATTGCCCCTTTTTTGGCTTCGCAAAGGCTAATGATTGGTTTTTGGAGTTCGGCAGCATTTGCCTTGCCAACCCAAAGATAATCAACTTCGCCATTCAATTTTATCTTCTTGTCAGCAGGTAAATTTTCTCCTGAAAATAGTTGTGCAAAATCTTCATTTTCTACTTTAACATGAGAAAGCACAGGTACAATTAAATACTCAGACTTCATTTTCTCATTTCTAAGTGGAAATTTTTTAGCTAAATTTAATTGTTGCACAAGTAAATCTGAGGGCTGCATGGGTTTAATTTGCGAGAAAAAAGGTCTTATATTGTAACCTAAGCCGTGTTTTGTTTCTAAGTCTTCAAAAGTAAAATCTGAATATGCCATAAATTTATTATTTTAGGAATACACAAAGATAGGGATTTTTAGTAGGTCAATGCAAAAGCACTAATATTTTTCTAAAAAATGTTAGTGCTAACAATTTTTGCAAGAAGTCTAAAGAAAAATACACATTTTCACATAAACTTTATTAAAATCTACTATTGTAGGTTTGATTGCTTGCGTTATCCAACTTTCGGGGTTTCTGTTCCTACTTTGTCGGCAATCAAATAATCATTGCGTTTGTTGGCATTCATTGCAACCATTTCTGCTAAAAAACCTGCCAAAAATAGCTGTGTACCAATAATTAAAGCTACTAAAGCCAAAAAAAACAGAGGCTGGTCAACCACATCACGCACAGGAATATGCCTTGGTGCTTTATACATTTTTTCGACACTCAACCAAAAAGTAATAAAAAAGCCAAGCAAAAAAGACAAAATTCCCATAGAGCCAAAAAAGTGCATTGGTTTTTTCTTAAATCTTGTAACAAAAGTAATAGATAACAAATCCAAAAAACCATTTACAAATCTTTCTAAACCAAACTTAGTTGAGCCATATTTTCTGGCACGATGTTCCACTATTTTTTCGCCTATTTTGGTAAAGCCACTCCATTTTGCAATTACAGGAATGTAGCGGTGCATTTCGCCATAAACTTCTATATTTTTTACAACTTTTAGCTTATAGGCTTTCAAACCACAATTAAAATCGTGCAAATAAATGCCCGAAAATAACCGAGTCATATAATTAAATAATTTGGTAGGTAATGTTTTTGAGATGGGGTCATACCGTTTTTTTTTCCAACCTGATACCAAATCATAGCCTTCTTTGCTAATCATAGCATATAGTTCTGGAATTTCGTCAGGGCTGTCTTGCAAATCTGCGTCCATTGTTATTACTACTTTTCCTTGTGCAGCCTGAAAACCTGTATGTAAAGCTGCTGATTTGCCATAGTTTCGCATAAAACTAATGCCTTTCACACAAGCATTTTGGGTAGCAAGTTTGCTAATCACTTCCCACGAATTATCTCGACTACCATCATCTACAAAAATAATTTCATAGCTTAATTTTTCGTTACTTAGCACTTTCACTATCCAATCGTGCAATTCGGGTAGAGATTCCTCCTCGTTCAAAAGAGGAATAATGATAGAAATATCCATAAATTTGAATAAATAGCTATATTAGGAGTAATAGCTGTATTTTTTAGTTTTTTAATTTATGTAGCATAAATTTGGTATAAACTACGTTAAAGACGCAAATATATGCTACAAAATTAGATTTATTTAGATAATTTATTGTTTGATGATTAGTTTGCTATCCACTTAAATTGATACTCTAATTGTGGGATTCGCATTCTTTCGGCTATTTTGGTCAATCTTTCAGGCAATTTTACTAAATATTCTTGTGCTTTTTCGGCTTGTTCGGTAAGTCCTGTATGGCTATCAATTTTCCAACGGCGTAACAAAGAATTTAGAATATCTATATAATCTACCGAAGTATAAACGCCAAGTCTTTGAGCAGCATCTGTAAAATGCCCAAAAGTTTTGCCTGTATGCACGCCTGATTCTCGCAAAAAGTGTGCAGGCATCACAATTTTTTTCCGCATCATATCCTCAAATGCTAACATCATTTCACTTGTATCCAATTCAAATATTTTCTCTATAAACGTGGAATATGCTGCTGCGTGTCTGCCTTCGTCTGAAGCTACAGTGCCACAAATTTTTGCTAACAACAAATCTCCAGAATCCTTTGCCAAAGTAGCTACTCTACGGTGCGAAACTTGTGTTGCCAATTCCTGAAAACTTGTATAAACAAAATTTCTGTAAGGGTCTTGTCCTGTTTGAATATCAAAACCATCTGCAATTAAATATTGCGTAGAAACTTCCATTTCACGCATATTTACTCGTCCTGTCAAATACAAATATTTATTGAGTAGGTCGCCATGACGATTCTCTTCGGCTGTCCAACTTTTTAGCCAACGCAACCACGCATTTTGCATACCATTTTCTTTTGGAGTCATTCCATCGACACAATACAACCAAGACTCATAGGTTGGTAATGCTTCTTCAGTAATCGTATCTCCTACTAAAACTGCCAACAAATCGTAAGATAAAGCCTTTGCATTTTCTTGTAAAATTTTGACCTCTTCTTGAAAATTATCTAAACCTGCATTTGGTAACAAATCGGCAGGCTGCCAATTACTATCAATAGGTCGCAAAAACTTATCAAAAGTATCTGTAACAAATTGCTCTAAGCTATTCATTACTTCTTTTCGGGTTAAAACGGAAAAACTCATTGTTTATTGGGTTTTGGTGTTATGGTTTAGCAAAGGTAGTAAATAACTTGATTTATTTGACTTTATTTGTTAGGTTTGCCAAAAAAATAGAGATAAAAGGCTTTTTATTTTTCCAAACTATCAATAAAATTATTTTATTTTATTAATAATTAGTTTTTATTATACTACAAAAAGATATAACTATCGAATGTAACATAGGCTTTAGCCTATTTTTACACCAAAAATAGGCTAAAGCCTATGTTACATTCGATACTACACATTTTATTATTTCCTCTAACAAAATCCTATTTCTAATAAACTTTCTTATCTTTGCTGCACATTAGACAAATGTACCCTACGCTTTAGCGTTGCGGTTAAATAATTTTCACATTTTAAAGAATACAACCATGAAAAAAACACTTTTAGGGCTATTGGCTACTGCCATGCTCATCACTGCTTGCCAAAAAGAAGCAGCAGCACCCACAAACGAAGCTACTCCTGTGCCGAAATGCTTGGAAGGGGAATTTATTGCTTTTGACGAATATCAGCGTTATAGTTTTATTAAAGTTACCAATGCTAATATAGGCAGCACTTGGACACCAAAATATGGACGATGGAGAAACCGAAATGGTGAAACTTTTAAAGATTCTGGGGTAACCTTCAATAATGTAGTCATGCTTATTAATGGACTTCGTTTTCCTGATATTGCTATACCTTCAGTGGGCTATATAGACAGGGGCACCAAAGTTTATTTTACTATTGACTCTACAAAACTTTTAACCCAAGACTGTTATAATAGGGTTGCTGCAGTTACAGCTTTTAACTATTCTCCAACACCTTCTATTAGTTTTTGTGCTAAATCTTTCTCTACCACTAAATGTAAATAAACTTCATGAAAATATTTTTAAATTTTATTTTATTAGCTTTTGTAGCTATGAATATGGCGTATAGCCAAACATTTTATTTATTAACCTAATAAAATACTATTTCTAATAAACTTTCTTATCTTTGCCGCACATTAGATAAA
>JBIKRY010000100.1:0-14672 GCA_044348925.1 Bernardetiaceae bacterium | reverse complement strand
AGATAGTTTCAAAAATATCTTTGTTTAGCTGTTTGGCTTCTGGCGACTCAAAAGGCATTCGCAAAAGAATAAAAGCATCAGCCAACCCTTGCACGCCTAAACCTATTGGGCGGTGTTTTTTATTAGAATATTCGGCTTCTTTTACAGGATAGTAATTTACATCTATTACTTTGTTGAGATTTTTGGTAGCAACTTTGGTAACTTGATATAGTTTTTCGAAATCAAATTTGCCATCTACTACAAATTTTGGCAAGGCAATCGAGGCTAAATTACATACTGCTACTTCATCTTTGGAGGTATATTCCATAATTTCGGTACATAAATTAGACGATTTGATAGTACCCAAATTTTTCTGATTAGACTTGCGATTTGCGTGGTCTTTGAACAACATATAAGGCGTGCCTGTTTCGATTTGTGATTCTAAAATCTCAAACCAAAGTTCCTGTGCTTTAATAGTTTTGCGTTGGCGACCTTCTTTTTCGTATTTTTCATACAACTGTTCAAATGCTTCGCCATATACTTCGTGTAATCCTGGGGCTTCGTTTGGGCAAAACAAAGACCAAGTTCCATTTTCTTCTACCCTTTTCATAAATAAATCGGGAATCCAAAGGGCAAAAAACAAATCTCTTGCTCGCAATTCTTCTTTTCCATGATTTTTGCGGAGTTGCAAAAACTCAAAAACATCTGCGTGCCAAGGTTCCAGATAGACTGCAAAAGCCCCTTTTCGTTTGCCACCGCCTTGGTCTATATATCTTGCTGTGTCGTTAAAAACACGCAACATGGGTACAATACCATTCGAAGTGCCGTTTGTGCCTTTGATATAAGAGCCTGTAGCACGTATATTATGAATTGCTAATCCAATTCCACCTGCTGATTGCGATATTTTTGCACATTGTTTTAAGGTGTCATAAATTCCATCAACACTATCTTCCTGCATAGTCAAAAGAAAACAACTACTTAGTTGCGGTTTTGGCGTGCCTGCATTGAATAAGGTTGGTGTAGCATGCGTAAACCATTTTTCGGACAACAAATGATAGGTTTCGATGGCTGCTTCTACATCTGCTCCATGAATCCCAATAGAAACTCGCATCAACAAGTGTTGTGGTCTTTCTACTATTTTGTTATTTAGTTTTAGCAAATACGATTTTTCTAAAGTCTTAAAACCAAAATAATCATAGCCAAAATCTCTGTCATAAATGATAGAGGAATCTAATAAAGCTGCATTTTTACGAATTACCTCATATACCTCTTTGGACAACAAACTTGCATTTTCGCCTGTTTTGGGGTCTTTATATTCGTAAAGCAATTTCATTGTGTTAGAAAAAGATTTACTTGTTTGCTTATGTAAATTGGATACTGCAATTCGTGCAGCCAAAATTGCATAATCAGGGTGGCGTGTGGTCATAGAGGCTGCTATTTCGGCAGCCAAATTGTCCAACTCAACGGTAGTAATACCGTCATAAATACCAGAAACTACTTTTTGACAGATTTCGAAAGGGTCAACAAAATTTCTATCTAAGCCATAACATAATTTTTCTATGCGGGCAGATATTTTTTCTAATTTGACAGTTTCTTTCCTACCGTCACGTTTTATTACTATCATAATTGAAAATAGGTGATGATAATAGAGTAAAGAAGTTGAGCAATAAGCTACTGATAATCAATACTTTATGTGTTATTTTGGGTTTTTTAGTAACAAATATAGCTATTTTTATAACTTATCTATGCTTTGTAAATGAAAAGTTGTTGTTAAAAGTTTCTTTTGCCAATAATATATCCTACTTTTAGCAAATACCCAAAAACTTAATTTTGGAAGGCAAAATAGCTAATTTTTTGTATAATCTAAACTTTTTGTATCTTTGCAGAAAGACTAACCAAAAACTATATGTCTAATACGACCATTACCAACACGACCAAACCTGCTACAAACCAAAGCAACGAACCAACAAAACAACAGATTTATGTAGGCTCTGAAATTGGTACATTACAAAGAGTAATTACCCATAGTCCTGACGGTGGCATTGGAAAAGTAGTTCCAACCAAAGCACAAGATTGGCTTTATGAAGATATTGTGGATTTGAATGAAATGCAAAAAGAATATGATGTTTTTAAGCAAATTTTATTGGCATTTTTAGATGAAACAACCCTAAAAAATTGGTTTGAAAAAGAAATGGAATTTGAAAGAAATACGTTTAGTGAAAAAGCAAAACGTGCATCTTTTAAAAAACCAGACCATGTGGATTTTTTGGATTCAGACAAAGTTATTGAAATACAACGACTGATAGCCAAAATTTTGGAAAATGAAAGAGTCCGCGACCAATTAGTAGCCTCGATTTGTGCCGTAGAAAGATGTGATTTTAGTACCCAGCAAATGCTTGCAGACAAAAATTATATGACTGCCACAGACCTTGCAAAAACACTTATCACAGGCTTTGTGCGGATGCCAAATGGCGTAGAACACCAAATATTTCCACCATTGCCTAATTTTATTTTTACAAGAGATATTGGAATTATTATTAATGATAACTTATTGCTAAGTAAAACAGCAAAACAAGCAAGATTGCGAGAGTCTATTCTTACCAAATACATTGCTTACTACTTACTTTATAAAGAAAATCCAGAAAAAGTTATCGAAATAGCCGAAGATGATGAATTCTTTTTGTGCGAAGATAATGAAAAAGAAAGCAAAATTGTAACCATAGAAGGTGGAGATTTGATGATGATTTCGGAATCTCATTTGCTGATAGGTTACAGTGAAAGAACTTCTGCCAATGCAATAGACAAGATTATTAAACGACTTTTTAATCTCAAAAAAACTAACACAGACGAGCCTTTGCTCAAAAAAATATCCGTTATTGTAATTCCAAAATGGCGTGGAACTATGCACATAGACACGATTTTTACACACGTAGATAGAGGTACTTGGGTGCTACACAGTCCAATGTCGCTGGAAGGACAACCACAATACAATACCGAAATTAATTATATTAATGATTTGACAGGAAAATCTAAACTAAAACCCGAAGAAATTACAGGGGTAAGCATTGTGCAATTTATGAATGAGGTAGATAGTAGCACAAACCGTTACAAAGTACACTATAATTTTAGGGGTTTTGAAGATTTGATGCGAAGTATTAGTAAAGAAGATTTTGGATTTGTGGGGGACGTAAATTTTGTATATAGTGGCAATGCTGAATATCCGTATGACGAAAGAGAACAATGGACAGATGCCTGTAATGTGGTGGCAGTACGCGAAGGGATTGTATTAGGTTATGACCGAAATCACAAAACAAATGAGGCTTTTCAAAAATACGGCTTTGGCATTATGAATGCCTCCGAAATTATTAAAGAATTGCGAGATGCCTATTTTATGAATAGAAATTCAGATTTGACACAAGTTTTGCATAGTATTGTGCCTAAAAAATGCTTGATTTTAATTCCTTCTTCCGAATTATCAAGGGCAAGAGGTGGCACACATTGTATGACAATGCCTATTTTGCGTGAAAAAATATAAATTTTTTACTGAATGTAATTTTTGTAGTATAATTTGCATGGTAGTCTGCTAAAGCCTACGGTACAAATTATACTACAAAAATTATAGTTTTTATATTTATTTTAGTAATAAGTATTAAATAAATAACTATTTTGTAAAACATAACTCCTTGATAACCAATAAGTTATATTTCATATTTTATATATCTTCTTTCACATCTATTGTTTATGATAAACTATTATCACGTTTTAGGAGTTGCTACTACTGCTACTACAGCTGAAATAAAAGCAGCTTTCAAAAAATTAGCTATTCAATATCACCCCGACAAAAATCCCAATAACAAAGAGGCTGAAGAACAATTCAAGCAAATTAATGAGGCATATCAAGTATTAAATGATGCCTATAAAAAAAGTATTTATGACCAAAAACTTTTTTATAAAGAAGAAATAAAAACTACTAATTTTAGTAACAATATTCCAAACTATAAACAAACAAGCAAAAAAAACTATACTACATTTCGTAGACGTGCCTATCAGAATCCAAGCTATGACCCTCGCCTACATGTGTTAATTTTGGGTGGTTTTGTGTTGGCAATGTTTTTTGCGTGGTTTAGTTATCGTTTGGTAGAAAGTTATTCGGCAACCAATAACTATCGGGAAGCCTTAAAATTTTATGAAAATAAGAATTATGCAATGGCTTTCGACAAAGTACACGAAGCTGTGATTCAAGATGATAGCAATTTACAAGCCTATTATTTGCGAGGTATTTTGTTTAGTGAATACAAAAAAGATAGGGCAGCGGCAATGTATTGTTTTGACCGTTGTATTATTTATGGACAAGACGAAAAGGAAAAAACTGCCGACAAAATAGCAATTTTACCCGATTTTTATTTCCAACGTGGCTTATGTCATTATGCAAAAGGGAATTTTACCCAAGCTTTAGCAGATTTTGCTAATACGATATATTTTAATCCAAGACACGAAAAGGCTTTATTATTAAGTGGAGATATATATTTGCATAAGTATTACAAAATTCAACAAGCCTATAATTATTATGCAAAATTATTGCTTATACAACCTACGCATAAAGAAGCACTTTTGGGCAGGGCTATTGTCTATTATTATGCCAGACGTTATACGATTGCTACACAAGAATTTACAAAAATTATTAGCAAAAACCCCCAAGAAGGTATGGCGTATGATTATTTAGGACGTATTCAATTAGGTTTTTACAAAGATAGCATACAAGCCTGTGCCAATTTTGCAAAAGGAGAGGCATTAGGCATACAAGCATCAACGGCAATGTTGAAAAGTTTTTGCAAAAAAAAATAGCAAATCTTTGAAAAAAAATTCCATTAAATACCAAACTATTTACAATTTTAATACCTTTGCAACATAAAAAAGTATTTAAACCTCTATTATATGTATCTCGAAATAGTAACTCCTGAACAAAAAGTATTTGAAGGCGAAGTAAAAGGTGTACAAGTCCCTGGTAGCAAAGGCTCGTTTGAAGTCTTAGAAAACCACGCTGCGGTTGTTAGCACTTTAGATAAAGGTATTGTAAGAGTAGATGATGGCAAAACAAGCCTTCGTTTTTTGATAGATTCGGGTGTCATCGAAGTACAACACAATAAAGTAGTTGTATTGGCAGAATCTGTAGTAAAACAATAGTATTATATAGTATTGTAATACTATTTTTAGTAAAAATTTTACTTGTTTTATCCCAAATATTTATTTTTAGATGATTGTTTGGGATAAAGTTACCCTTTTATCGATATTTTTATGCAATTAATAGACGGAAAACTAATTTCGGCACAGATTCAAGAGGAAATAGCCTTAGAAGTAGATGCCCTCAAAGCAAGTGGTCGCCGTGTACCACACTTGGCAGCGGTGCTTGTTGGGGCAGATGGTGCAAGTGAAACATACGTGGCAAGCAAAGTAAAAAGTTGCGAAAAAGTAGGTTTTGCGTCTTCTCTGTTGCGTTTTCCCGAAAATATTTCTGAAATGGAACTTTTGCGGGTGGTAGATGACCTTAATTCTGATGATACGATTGACGGATTTATCATTCAACTTCCATTACCCAAACATATAGATGCCAATAAAGTCTTGTTGGCTGTTAATCCCGAAAAAGATGTAGATGGTTTTCACCCAACCAATGTAGGCAAAATGGTATTAAACCTAACAAGTTTTATTCCTGCTACGCCTTATGGAATTTTGATGCTATTAGAAAGATACAAAATAGAAACAGCAGGCAAACATTGTGTAGTAATTGGGCGAAGTAATATTGTAGGATTTCCTATGACGATTCTTATGGGGCGAAATGCCTACCCTGGTAATTGTACGGTGGTGATGACACATAGCAAAACCAAAAACTTACAAGCAGAGGCTTTACGGGCAGATATTTTGATTGTTGCTTTAGGAAGACCAGAGTTTGTGGGTGCGGATATGGTAAAAGAAGGTGCTGTAGTAATAGACGTAGGAATTAGTCGAGTGCCTGATAGTAGTAAAAAGACAGGTTTTAGTATCAAAGGAGATGTAAAATTTGACGAAGTAGCCCCAAAATGCAGTTATATTACTCCCGTCCCTGGTGGCGTTGGACTGATGACCGTTACTGCTTTGCTCAAAAATACCTTACAAGCCTACTATAATCGTATGGATATGACAGGAAAATTGTTTTTTGAGTTTTAAATATTTTAGTTATGTATTCCAAGTTAGTGCTATTTCTTTGTTGCTAAGAATGAAGATAGGTGCTTGCTTTGTCCAAGTTTGATGTGGAGAGGAAAAAATAAACAATGGCAAAAAGGTTTAAAAATAGCAATAAATGGCAATAGTAGCTATAAAACCTCCATAATAAGTATGTTACAGGCGTATTCCCATGATGGTAATATCGTCTGTTTGTTCTTCTTCGCCTAATAAAATCCACTCTGTTATTGTATTTTCTAAGATTTCTTTTTGTTCAGGCATCTGTTTGTCAGAAATAGTCAAAAGCAATTCTCGTAATCTTTTGGTCATAAATTTTCTGTTGTCTTTCCCTCCAAATTGGTCTTGAAAACCATCAGTAGCAAGATATAGGATAAAAGATTTTCTATCTGTTTGTTTTTTTGATTTTTTGTCTAATAAAATTGTATGCTTTTCAAAAACTTTGTCTATATCTGCACCGCCACCTATTGGTAATTTTGTGGCTTTTAATTCATAAAATACGTGATTTTCCACATAATACAATGGATTCATAGCTCCTGCATAGTCTATTTTGTCAAAATATACTTCTGTATTTGCCTCATTTACTTGCTGTTCAATATTTTTACTTATCGAGATAATTTGCATATCCATACCATCTTTACTTTTATTGGCATCTTGTTGCAAAGTTTTCCGCAATTTTTTGTCTAACAGAACTAAAATTCTTTCGGGTTCTGTAACTCTATTTTCTTTTACCAAATTATTCAAAATATTGTAACCAATCATAAACAAAAAAGCCCCAGGCACTCCATGCCCTGTACAATCTGCCACAGCAACAATGGTGTAAGATTTTCCCTGTTTTTTTACTTCTGCAAACCAATAAAAATCTCCACTGACAATATCTCTTGGCTTAAATAAAATGAAACTTTCGGGAAAAATTTGCTCAAAATCAGACAAAATTGGCAACATAGCCGTTTGTATTTGCAAAGCATATTTTACAGACGCATTAATTTCTTTGTTTTGAAAATTTACAAATTGTACTGTTTTTTGTAAAGTGTCGTTTGTTTGTTGCAATTCTTCGCTTTGTACCTCTATTTCTTCTTTTTTCTGTTGTAAAAGTGCTTTTGCCTCTTCTAAATTACGAAAGGCTTTGCTCATTTTTTTGCGACTTTGAAAAATAAAAAATGCAAAAATTAGTACAATGACGAAGGATATAGAAATTAAGTAAGTAATTTTTGTTTGAAAATCTCTTTCTTCTTTTTGCTTTTGATTTTCTACTGCTTGTGTTTTATTTTCGGCTTTTAATCTTGCATCTTCAGCCCGTAATTTGTCAGATTCTAACTTTGTTCTTTGTGCCAATGCGTCTAAACTATCGGCTTTGCGTTTGCTTTTTTCTTGATTTGCTTCTGCCTCTTTTTTTGCAATAGCCAATAATTTTGACTGATTTTCGGTGCTTAGTTTGATGAGTTGATTGTCTTTTTCTAACATTTTTATAGCTTGTTCTTTTTTCTCCAAAGCTATTTTACTTTCTATATTGGCAATAGATTTAGATTTGTCTATGTTAAATATACTGTCATTAATATTTTTTGAAAGTTCAAGATAAGCTAATGCTTTATCATACTCTTTCATTTCTTTATAGGTTTCATATAGGGAAGCATTACTTTCTTTGGCTTGTATTCCAGATTTTATCTCTTTTGCCAACTGTAAAGATTGCTGTGCGACTTCGATGCTTTGACTATATTTTTGTTGCTGACGATAAATAATAGACAAACTTAGTAAAGATTGGGCTTTTCCTAATTTATCTTTTGATACTTCGTGTGTTTGTAGAGATTTCAACGCATATGCTAATGCCAAATCATATTTTTTTTGTGTAATATAAATTTTTGCAATCTCATTGAAACTCACGCCAAGCACAACCTTATCGTTAATTTCTTCTTGCACTTTGAGAGATTTTAAGTGATATTCTAATGCTAATTCATATTTTTGTTGAAAAGCATAAATTCTGCCTGTATTACGCAAGGATATTGCAATACCTCGTTTTGTACCTATGCCCACTTCCTCAAATAATTTTAAGGCTTTTGTATAACAAGGCAAAGCTGCTACATAATTTCCTTGCTCCATATAAATAAGACCTAAATTATTTAGACTTATCGCAATTCCTTTTTTTAGTCCAATTTTCTCAAATATCACAAGTCCTTTTTGCGTGTATTCCAATGCCAACGGATAGTTGCTTGTGCCATAATAACTGATTCCAATCCTGTTGTAAGACCACGCAACTCCCTTTTCAAATTTGATTTTTGTTGCCCAAGCTAAGGTTTTTTCTGCAATAAAAATGGCTGTATCTGGTCTGTTTCTATAATATTCGAAGGCTATTTCTTGGGCAAGCAATAAAATTTTGCTTGTGTCTGATGTGCTATTTTTGTAAAGAATTTGCAAACTATCTAATGCCCTTTTATTTTGAGCCTGTAGTGCTATATAGTTGGTACAAAAAAATAAAAGGAATAAAAAAGTTTTCATAGCAGTATTTTATGCTTTGGGTTGCTAAAAATACAAAATTATCGGTAGATACTATATATTTTCTAAGTTTTTAAAATACCATTATTCAATTATTTTTATTTATTGTAAAATTTTGCCAACTTTTTTGATATGTGTTGGCTCATTGGCAGCAAATACGCCACTTACAAAAAGCAAATCATTGACATTATTTTTTTGTATCATATCGAGTAGGTTTAATTTAAAATAACGATAATCTACAATAAGTATATTTTCATAATTTGCTACTAAATAACTTGCTAAAGCATTTCCATACGAATTTTTGATAAGTAAAATAGTTTTACCATTTTTTACAGAAGATTTGATTTGCATATATGGTTCATCTCCTCCTAAAAATACCAAATAACGATTTTTTTCTATTTCCTTTAGCTGAAAAAGAGGGGTATCTATCATTTTTCCATCTTTCCATTTTGTTGCACTTGCTTCTATTTTAGGCACAAAATAAAAAACTGTATCGGCATTAGTTTGTAAAGATTTATCATTGGTTTTCAAATAATGTGTTCCCAAAAAAGCACCTTCTACACTATTTTTTGTCATTTTATCTAAGCCAATAGCATCTAAACCTGCTTTTTTGCAAAAAGCAATGTAGGCATAATATGCACCTAATCCTGTCCAATGGTGGTCTGTACGATAAAAAATATATTCGTTTTGGTGTTTTTGTAATTCTTCTGCAATCGGAATACTTTGAATAGTAGGTGCTAACTGTTGGTAAATTTTTCCTATGTTTTCTTGTTCTTTATTGCTATAAGTTGCATAATCTGCGGGCATTTTATACGTGCCTACTGTAGGTGTTATGGCACAAAAAATACGGATTTTTTCTCCTAATTTTTTGCGATAGTTTAGAATAGTTGTGGCGTATTCTTTGGTCATAGGCTGTTCATTACTAAAAATTTGTATGCCTTGTCCTGCTGTTACTACCAAACCTTTGCTATTTCGGAGTTGTTCTTTATCTTGAAACGTAGCCAAACTATCTTCTTCATTTGGATTTTCGACTACAATTTTGTCTATAGCTGCTACAGTTGTATAGATTTTTTGCCCTTCTTTTGCTATCCCTTTGCTATTTTTTAGGCAATCTGCCAAGCTAAGAAAAAAATAGCGTTGTGGAAAATGGTCGGCAGTAAATAAGTCTAAACTGTCTGTAAAATCACCATTTTTCCAAGATACAAAGCTAAATTTTGGTAAAGTAACTAAATTGCGTTTTTCTTTTTCACTATGTTTTATTTTAGGTAATATAAACAAACCAATACCTATCAGAGAAAGTATAAACGTAAATAGGGTAATGTGTATAGAAGATTTTGTACGCATAAAGGGAATAAAATGTGAAATAAAATATATAAAAGATGCAATATAACGTATTGATTATCAAATAATTACAATATAAAAAAAATAGTTTACTATAACTTATATCGTATATTTGTACTTAGCCATTTACCTTTATTAGATAGTTTCCAAGTTTTAGAAACTTGGAAACTATGCAATGAAGTTTGTTTATTATGCTAAACTTTTTAATAAAATTTCTAATTGTGCTTCATCTACCAATACTTTTCTTGCCTTACTTCCCTCAAATGCACCCACAATGCCTGCTGCTTCTAATTGGTCTATCAAACGACCTGCACGGTTGTACCCTAAATTTAGTTTGCGTTGGATTAGCGAAGTGCTACCTTGTTGGTGCAATACAATCAAACGGGCAGATTCATTAAATAGTGCATCTCTGTTGGTCAAATCTACTACTTTTGCCTCACTATCTCCGTTTTCGTCTTCTATTTCTGGCAACATATAGGGCGTAGAATATCCTTGTTGTTTGCCAATAAAATCACAAATTTGTTCTACTTCGTCTGTAGCCACAAAAGCACATTGCAAACGAATAATATCCGAACCATTAGAAAGCAACATATCTCCTTGCCCAATTAATTGGTCTGCTCCACCTGTATCCAAAATAGTACGTGAATCGACTTTGGAAGCCACTTTAAAAGATAGACGTGCAGGAAAATTTGCTTTAATAATACCTGTAATCACATTGACCGAAGGTCTTTGTGTTGCTACAATCAAGTGAATACCAATAGCACGTGCCAACTGTGCTAAACGTGCAATCGGGGTTTCTACTTCTTTGCCCGCAGTCATCATCAAATCAGCCAACTCATCAATTACCAACACAATATAAGGCAAATAACGATGCCCTTCGTCTGGATTTAAGGTTCTTTTGGTAAATTTTTCGTTATATTCTTTGATATTTCGACAAGCTGCATCTTTCAACAAGCCGTATCTTACGTCCATTTCGATACACAAAGAGTTGAGTGTATGCACTACTTTTTTGGTATCTGTAATAATTGCTTCGTCACTATTTGGCAACATTGCCAAAAAATGTTTTTCTATTCGATTAAATAGCGTAAGTTCTACCTTTTTGGGGTCAACCAACACTAATTTGAGTTCTGAAGGGTGTTTTTTGTAGAGTAAAGAAGTAAGAATGATATTTAAACCTACAGATTTACCTTGTCCTGTTGCTCCTGCCATCAGTAAGTGAGGCATTTTGGCAAGGTCTGCCACAAAAACCTCGTTAGAGATAGTTTTTCCTAATACGATTGGTAATTCGAAACTCGAATCTTGGAATTTTTCGGTGGCAAATACCGAACTTGCAGATACAACTTCTCTATTTTTATTAGGTACTTCTATCCCAATCGTACCACGCCCAGGGATAGGTGCAATAATACGAATACCTAACGCAGATAAACTTAGGGCAATATCGTCTTCCAAATTTTTGATTTTGGAAATTTTTATGCCTGCTTGTGGCACAATTTCGTAAAGTGTAACTGTTGGACCTACTGTAGCCTTGATAGTGTCAATACTAATGTTGAAATGACTCAAAGTTTCTACAATTTTTTCTTTATTTGCCTCTAATTCTTCTCTGGTAACTCGCAATTTATTTGGAATTGGCGGTTGCAATAATTCCAAATTTGGATATTCATATTTACTTAAATCTTTTTTGGGGTCATAATTTCCATAACGAATATGTGCAGGCACTTTATCGGCAGGATTTTCAGATTCTCCAAACAAATCTTCTTGAATAATTACAGGATTGTGTAATTCTGTAATTGTTTTTTCTTGAAATTCTGTTCTATCGTCTATAGTAAAATCTGAAGTCTTTGCTAATGATATTTTGCTTGCTGTTGTATTTTTTTGATTTGGGCTTTGCAAATTAAATTCTATTTCTGTGCCGTTTTCTATTTTTTGTGTAGGATTTTTGGAAACGGCATCCTTATTAGTGGTTGTATCTTTGCTATTGCCTATGTTATTATTGTTGGGATTTTCTTTTTTTGTAAAAGGATTTTCTCGTTTTTCTCGTTTTTCACTTGCTTTGATAAAATCGTTGGTTTCATCATAAGGTTTTTGTTCTTCTTTGCTAAACTGTTGTTTCAAGTTGCTTGCGGTGCTGCTAACTTCATCTGCTGCATTTTCTATTTTTGCACGCCATTTTTCTACAGTTTGCAAGTCAAAATTAAAAATAGCATAAATTCCTAAAGTCAAAAACAAGACAATGATTGTTGCACCACCAAAAATAGAATTAAATAACAAAGCTAATTCTAAGCCAATTCCGCCACATAAAAAAGCAAAAATGGTTTTTCCTTCCAGAAAAATAGTGATATAGCCTAAAAACATACTTATCCAAAACAACCAGAAAATAGTTGCTTTGGCATATTGCCTGCCACTAAATAATTTATTGCTCGAAATCCAAAAATATCCAAAACGAAACAATAAAGGAATTAGCAAAAAAGAGCCTATGCCAAACCATTTAAAAATAAAAAAATAAGCTAATACTGCCCCGAAAATTCCCATCCAATTTTGGACTTCTCTGCCCGAATCACTCAAAGAAACCCGCCATAGAGATTCTACAGTGCTTTGGTCGGCTTTACCAGACCAAAAATAAGAAAAGAAAGATGCAAATAAAACGAAAGAAAAAACTACGGTAATTAAGCCTGCCGTAAGTTTAAAACGGTTGTCGTCTAATAATTCACGGATAGAAAAATTTGTTTTTCGACGACTTACTGGTTTTTGGTATTGTTGTCTTTTGCCCATATATAGGAAATATCTTTTGCTTACAGTAGATTAGCAGGCAAAAGAATCATTTTTAAAAGTTTTTTTTCAATAATTAAAAAACAAAGTTCGGTAATTTTACTTATAAATAAAAATAACTTGCAAAAAATTTGGTTTTTCTCTATAAAATAGCTCCCTATAATTTTCTATTTTTTAAAAAGGTTAGCTATTTTTTAAAAATACCTTAAGAATCTCTGTTACTACAAAGTTAGTAAAATATTTATAAAACTACATACATAACAAAAAATTCTAAAATAATGCAAAGAATATATTTAAAAATAAAAATATAACTTCCTGTTTTTTTGTCAAATTTCATATTTATTTGTTAATTTTGCTTTTGAATTCTTTATATTTTTTGTAAAATAGTAAACATTTACAAAATTATTCGCTATTTTTTTTGATTTATCCTAACCAAAATATACCAATGACAACGACAACAGAAAAAGAAAGCATGACAATGAGTCAATATTTTATGGCTCTTGAAGACCAATATGGTGCACATAATTATCACCCTCTTCCTGTGGTTTTGGCACGTGGCAAAGGAGTACATGTTTGGGACGTGGAGGGCAAGCAATATTTTGACTTCCTTTCGTCTTATAGTGCTGTAAATCAAGGACATTGCCACCCACGCATTGCCAATGTAATGGCAGAACAAGCACATATTTTGACGTTAACTTCACGAGCTTTTTATAATGATAAATTGGGAGAATGTGAAAAATATTTGTGCGAATATTTTGGGTATGACAAAGTATTGATGATGAATTCGGGTGCTGAAGCCAACGAAACAGCTATCAAATTGGCGAGAAAATGGGGATATGAGCATAAAGGAATCCCTGAAAATCAGGCGGTTATTGTGGCAGTGAGCAAAAATTTTCATGGCAGAACTATTACCATTATTTCGGCTTCGACAGACAAAAGTGCTACTAATAATTATGGTCCATTTATGCCTGGTTTTCAAATTATTCCTTATGACGATATTCCAGCATTAGAAACGGCTTTGCAGAATCCAAATGTTTGTGGTTTTTGGGTAGAACCTATACAAGGCGAGGCAGGTGTGTATATGCCTGAAAATGGTTATTTGCACAAAGCACAGGAGATTTGTCGCAAAAATAAAGTTATTTTGATGATGGACGAGGTGCAAACAGGTATTGGTAGAACAGGTAGATTATTGGCTTCACACCACGAGAATGTGCAACCAGATATGTTGATTTTAGGAAAAGCACTTTCTGGAGGGTTTTATCCTGTTTCTGCGGTTTTAACCAACAATGAAGTAATGCTCACCATTAAACCTGGGCAACACGGCTCTACTTTTGGTGGTAATCCAATGGCTTGTGCTATTACAATGGTTGCTTTGGAGGTTATCAAAGATGAAAAATTGACAGAAAATGCGGATAAAATGGGCGAAATTTTCCGAAATAGAATGACAAAATTAATGGAAAAAACAAAGTTAGTAACTTTAGTACGTGGCAAAGGATTATTAAATGCTATTGTAATTAATGATACTCAAGACAGTGAAACCGCATGGAATATTTGCCTAAAATTTGCCGAAAATGGACTATTAGCAAAACCAACGCATGGAAATATTATTCGTTTGGCTCCGCCTTTGGTAATTACAGCCGAAGAAATGCACGAATGTTGTGATATTATAGAGTCGGTTATCTTAAATTTTAAAAAATAGAAATATATGTAAATTTGTGTGAACCTATTTTATTGTGCTTACCAAAAATTTAATTGCTTATTTTAACGTGAACTACGGATACCGTATATTCGCCTTTAGGCGAATGAGTCAGGTAAATTGAAAGAAAAATAGTAATTATTTCTCAAAATTTGTGAATTTATAACCAAGTTCATTTTTATCCTTA
>JBIKRY010000368.1:0-4136 GCA_044348925.1 Bernardetiaceae bacterium | reverse complement strand
GTAGTACCTAACTTATAATACTATCTAAAAGCCTTGAAAAGCCTATTTAGCAATCGAATAAAAAAATAGATAAAAAAAAGGTAAAAAAATTTGATTTTAAATAAAATATTCTGCTAACTTTGCACCCGAAAATTATATCATAATTACACAACTTAATTTAACTACTTTTATGTTCAATTTGAAATCTATCGTATTTGGTGCTGCTGTTGTTTTCACAACAAGCGTTGTATTAACATCTTGTGGTGATGGTGGCAAAGCTGCTGCTGAAAAAGCTAAAGCTGACTCTGTAAGAGTTGCTGACTCTATTGCAATGGTAGAAGCTGCTGCAAAAGCAACTGCTGATTCTATAGCTGCATTACCAAAAACTATTGCTGAAGTTGCTACAGCAAACGCAGATTTAAGCTCTTTAGTAGCTGCTTTAGGTACTGCTGAATTAGTAGAAACTTTCAAAGGTGCTGGTGCATTCACAGTATTTGCTCCAAACAATGCTGCTTTTGAAGCTGCTAAAGCAACTGTAGAAAAAGTATCTAAAGATAAAGCTAAATTAGCTTCTGTTTTGAAATTCCACGTAGTAGAAGGTTCTTTAAAAGCTGCTGATTTGACAGACGGTAAAGAATTAGTTACTTTGAATGGCGAAAAATTAAAAGTTTCTGTAAAAGAAGGAAAAGTAATGGTAAACGGTGCTGAAGTAGTAGCTGCTGATGTTGCTGCAAGCAATGGTACAGTTCACGTTATCAATACTGTATTAGTTCCTAAAAAATAATTTTAGCTAATAATATTCCAAAAAGCCACAAAATATAAATTTTGTGGCTTTTTTTTGCTTAATTTTTACGAACTAATCTAAGTTACCAGCACATGTACCGCACCCTTTAGGATGCAAGGTTTTTGATAAATTTGCAAAGTAAACTTGGTAAAATTTCTACTATTCGTAATATTTTGTAGGTATTCGTGCAATTTTGCAACGACCTTGCACCCTACAGGATGCGGTACAAATCACTACACAACTTACAGTATGTAGTTCAAATAATTTTGCTGCGAAAAAGCTATTATTTTCTGCTTTACATTTGCTTTTTCAAAAATTATTACTATATTTCAGACCTTTTTACACTTTAAAATATAGCAATGATAAGTACCTTAACTTTACAGACTATAGTCAAAGTATATGACCATGATTATGAACTTTCCAAAGAAGATTTCGACTTATTACAAGTAGCTAAAGAAGTGTGTCAGCAAGCATACGCACCGTATTCTAATTTTTTTGTTGGTGCAGCCATTTTATTAGAAGATGGTACAGTGGTTAAGGGAAATAATCAAGAGAATGTAGCCTATCCTTCGGGTCTTTGTGCCGAAAGAACCGCCATTTATTACACAGGTGCTAATTATCCAAACACAATTATTCGCAAAATAGCTGTTGCTGCTTATCAGCCTTTGTTTAGCCATTATGTACCAGCTAATCCTTGCGGAGCTTGTCGCCAAGCCATGTTAGAGTACGAAAATAAACAAAAACAAGCCATTCAAATTATTTTGGAAGGTGAAAATAATAAAATTTATCTCTTAGATTCTATTGCATCTTTGTTGCCATTACATTTTAAGGCAAAAAATTTAGGAATAGTATAATAGACGTTATTAAGGTTTGTAGCATAGACTTTAGTCGGGGACGCCTTAGTCTGTGCTACAGAATTTAATAATTTATAATAATTAAGCAATATTTGTTACAAAAAGCCTTTTATGGTAGAACCAATCAGTACCGATAGAAAATCAGAAACCGCCGTTTTGGTGGCAGTGGTTAATCAAAAACAAACCGTAGAGAAAGCCCAAGAATATCTCGATGAATTGGCGTTTTTGTCTGAAACCGCAGGAGTGCAAACCCTCAAAATGTTTACACAAAAGATGGAAAGACCAGATATGCGAACTTTTGTGGGCAAAGGCAAATTAGAACAAATTATAGCTTTTGTCAAACATCATCAAGTAGATATGGTTATTTTTGATGATGAATTAAATGCTTCGCAACTTCGCAATCTTTCCGAATTATTAGCATGTAAAATTCTTGACCGCAGTATGCTTATTTTACAGATTTTTATGTTGCGTGCCAAAACTGCACAATCAAAAATCCAAGTAGAATTAGCAAATTATCAATATATTTTGCCTCGCCTTACGCGTATGTGGTCGCATCACTCTCGCCAAAAAGGTGGTATTGGTTTGCGTGGTGGACCTGGCGAAACCGAGCTTGAAACCGATAGACGTATTGTTAGAGATAAAATAAGTTTGTTGAAAACAAAGTTAGAACAAATAGAAAAACAAGGACTTACCCAACGAAAATCACGAGATTCGATGGTAAGAGTAGCTTTGGTAGGTTATACGAATGTGGGAAAATCTACGCTAATGAATGTAATTTCCAAATCTGAAGTATTTGCTGAAAACAAATTGTTTGCAACCGTAGATTCGACAGTACGCAAAGTAGTTTTAGAAAATGTACCTTTTTTGCTTACCGATACTGTAGGATTTATTCGCAAATTGCCAACTACACTTATCGAATGTTTTAAATCTACGTTAGCAGAAATTGTAGAATCTGATATTTTATTGCATATTATAGATGTTTCGCAAGAATCTTTTGAAGAACAAATCGAAGTAGTCAATAAAACTTTAGCCGAAATTGGTGCAAATGACAAAAATATTATCTTAGTTTTTAATAAAATTGATTTGTTTAAAAATGAAGAAATACGCACAGAAATAGCAGATGATGAAGTGCCTCTAACCAAAATGGAGCTACTTAAGCAAACCTATATTGGTAAAAATCAACAGGCTTTGTTTATTTCGGCAACCCAAAAAGAAGGAATAGACCAATTACGTGCTTTGTTGGCAAGTGAAGTTTCCAAAGTACATTTTACGATTTATCCAAATTATGTGTAGGCAATGGTATATTCGCCTTTAGGCAAATTATCAGGTGAGGCGAAGGTTAATAGACCAAATTTTGTAGCATAGAGGATTAGTTCTCGTTACTCTATGCTACAAATTTATTGTTAGGAGATAATTTTTGAGCCTTTATGCACCCAAAAAGTGGTAAACAAAATAATAGAAATAGAACTTACTGGCATAAGAATAGCTGCAATAATTGGAGATAATGCCCCCTGCACCGCAAAATACATTCCCACCAAATTATACAACAAAGCTATTACAAAACTTATCTTAATGGTACGGACTGCGTGCCTACAAAAATGAATAAAATTAGGCAATTTTGTTAATACAGAGGCTTCCATAATCACATCAGAGGCAGGAGTAAAATATGCCGAATTTTCTGTAACAGCAATGCCTGTGTTACTTTGTCGCAAGGCAGCAGCATCATTCAGTCCATCGCCGAGCATCATTACTTGTTGATGATTAGCTTGTAATTTTTTGACAAAGTTATGTTTATCATGCGGGTTTTGTTGAAAATGCAAATTAGTAGCATTTGGAAAAATTTTTGCCAAATTATGTTTTTCGGCATCATTATCCCCCGAAAGTACGTGCAAATCATAGGCAGATGCTTGTAATTTTGCTATCATTTTGTCTATATCTTTGCGATAACGGTTTTCAAAACGAAAATATCCTTTATATACAAAATTGATAGCCACAAAAACTTTAGTCATTTTGTCATCTGTAATATGTTCACAATCAGGTTTTAAGGGACATTCTACTTCTTTTCCTGTGATAAATTTTCGAGAACCTATTTTTAGATACATACCATTAATAGTGCCTTCAATGCCCTGCCCTGCATATTCTTTGAAAGATTCCACTTCTATAGTTTGTGTACTTGTGGTATCATTTTCTTTGTTATTTTTACTATTCTCAAGTGTAGTTTTGAGATAATTGCTAATAGCAACAGACAAAGGGTGCATAGAATTTTTGGTAATTGCCAAGATAGCAAATAATTCCTTTTTGCCTAATTCTGTAAGACCAAAAGATTGCGGAACTGCTACTAAGTTTTGTTCAGAAACATTAGTTTTAGACTTGGCAGGTTTTGGTATGTCGTCTGTTGCGACTACTTTGCAATTTTTATAGCCTACAAAACTAATTTCAGTATGGTTATTTTCGGTAATTGTACCTGTTTTATCAAAAATAATTGTATCATTTTCTGCTATTTGTTCAATGGTATGCGT
>JBIKRY010000367.1:0-4149 GCA_044348925.1 Bernardetiaceae bacterium | reverse complement strand
AAAACCAGAAGACTATGTTTCTTTTGATGACCTTCAATATGCAACTACAAATTGCTTAAACCAGGTCGGTAAAAGTCTTACAATTAAGTTCTCTAAATATTCTTAATTATTTTTTTCCTATTACTTAAATAAAATAAAATGCTAAATAACAAATAAGTCTGTAATTTGAAAACATCTGTAGGGATAAATTTTAGAAGCTGTTTTAAGTTCTGCCGTTGGCTGTGTCCAATCAGCCAACTCCACCAAATACTTTTTTTAGTTTTATCACACAAAAATACGCAATAAACTAATAAAAGTAGCTTTCAATGCACCTTTGATGTGCTAATGGAGTGGTTTGTGGGATACAAACCAGGGCAGGAAAAAATGCAATCTTTCTCTATATGCTATTTATTATAAAACTAATTTTATTTTAGTATATTAGCAAAATCACGTAATTTATTATAAAATTTATTATATTTTGTAACTACTTGCTAATCAAGCATATAGATTTTTTTTTCATTGTAGAGAAAAATAATGTTACAAGTTTTTGCAAATAAACAATAAAATTATAAAATTACTTCACATAATTAACACAAATACAATGATAAACTATAATTACAAATCATTGAAATATACTTTTTTTAGTAAAAAAGTTATTTTCGCAAGTATTTTATACTTTTTTTTGGGAATAAGTTTTTCTAATCTTCAAGCCCAAATCTATTTAAAACAAGATTTTGAAACCCCATTTGTAGGCACAACTACGCTAACAAGTGCTATGTCGCCTGCGGGTTCGGCTACTTCTGTGCCAATTAACCAACATTGGTCGGCAATTCGCACCGTTATTCGTCACGATGGTTTTCCTGATGGTATCAATTCATCAGGTGACCAAGATTGGGAAAGAAACGTAAATACAGGCGTTGCAACTTGGACAATTACACCTATAAATTCGGGAACAAGACCAGATGCTGCAGTTTCGGGAACAGGCGTTTTATGGTTTAACAACATCAATGGAGGTTCTATTGCAGGCGAATATATGCGTACTTTGTTGTCGCCAACTTTAGATTTGACTACTTCTACAAGCCCTTATGCGAAGTTTTGGATATTTTTGGCGGGTGCACCTACGCTTGTACCTTTGCGAATTGTAGCATCTAAAGATAATGGTGCAACGTGGAAATCTATTATGGTAATTCCTTCGGGTTTTACAAATACTTCTACGCCAATATCTTCTACGCCTTGGCAACAAATAAATGTCGTTATACCCACAGAATTTCGGACTGCTAATGTCAAAATTGGCATCGAGGCATCGCCTGATGGACAGCCTGCAAGTAATATTTGGATAGACGATTTTACAGTCGAGGAATTTACGCCAACTACTATTACTTCTGTAGCAGCAGGAGATTGGAATACCCCAGCTACGTGGGCAGGTGGCGTAATTCCAAATGCAAATAACCACGTAGTAATTGCCCACGCAGTTACTACCAATGCTTTGGCTTCGATGACCAGATGCCAAGATTTGACCATTCAAGCAACAGGAACTTTGACCATGACTACCACAACTTTTGCCCAATTAATGCACGTAATGGGAAATTTGACTATAGATACAGGAGCAAATGGTAATTTTAGAGGCACAAGTACCACAGGAAAATTATTATATATTGGTGGAAATGTAGTAAATAATGGGAATCTTGATTTTGGAATTCCCCCAAATATTACCACACAAAGTAGAGCAGGATTGTATTTTTGTGGAGGTTCGGCTGCCATCTATAGCGGAACAGGAACAGTAGGAATTGTAGGAAATCGTACTATCCCTGCCATTATGCACAACAATCCATCAGGAGTAACCTATAATGCCCCTTTAGTGGTTTCTTCGCAATGTATGTTGTATGATGGGGCAGTAAATCCAAATGGAAACCTAACTTTAGGGCAAAATATTGCACCTTTTGATTTTACTTTGCAACGAAATAATGGTACTTTGACCGCAAGACCTATTTGGGGGGCTTTGCAAGCAAATAGAATTGTAAATCTCCGATATACCTCGACCAACGAAACTATATTGACAAAAAAACTGATGCAAACAGGGCATGAAGTTCCTTTCAATGGCACTTCCTATGTTTTGACAGGTCTTTTGTTTGTATCAACTTTTGACAATATAGCACTTACTTTTCCTATGGAAATTGGTTCAGGAATTACCTCTGGAGGTTTTTGGACAATGGCAAGGGGAATTATTTACAGTACCCCAACCAATTTATTAACTGTCAATGTAAATTCTACAGCTGCTATGACCAATGGTGCAGACCAAACTTTATTTAGTTCGGGGGCAGTCAATAATCATGGCTCTTATGTTATTGGTAGTTTGCGAGTAAAATTTGGAACTATTACAGGAGCAAGACAATTTCCAATGGGTTTGGGTGGCAATTTTTGCACAACTTCCCGCAATAGCAATGCCCTAAAATTAGTAACAATTACCAATACGGCTGCGTGGTCAAATCAAGATGTTACGGTTTCGTTAGCACCAACGCCACCCACAGGTAACCTAAATACGCCTTTGCTTGCCCTCGCAAGTACCATTGCATACCGCATACAAGATAATGGCGTTGGGGCAACTTTACTACCAGCAAGCACCTCCAATATTAGTTTTGTTGGGGTAAATACAGATTTTAGTGCCAATAGTAATAATTTGCAAGGTGATGGAGCTAATTTACGCATTGCACAATCTTTGCTAAATACCGCAGGAACTTGGACAAATCGTAGCACATCGGGAAGTATCGCAGGAAATATTACTAACTATACAAATTATACGGTAAATACTGCTGCAAGTTCACATTTACCAATCGCAACCAATGGCGAATATTTTACTTTTGCAAGTATTTCGCCAGCTTGTTCAGGAACTCCAAATCCTGCCAATACCATAGCAACAGGCACTACCATTAGTGTTGGTGGTATGGTAAAACTTTCTTTGCAAAATGCTACTACAGGTACAGGGCTAACTTACCAATGGCAAAGCTCGATAGATAATGGTATGACTTTTAGCAATGTAGTTGGTGAAATTGGTGCTACTTATATTGCAAATAACCTTAGACAACCTACACAATTTAGATGTATTGTAACTTGTGTACCTTCAGGCTTATCGGCTAATTCTAATCCAATTAGCATAAATTTTGCTTCTGCACCTACAGGAATAAACGGAACAGCTTGTGGCTCGCCACTTGCACCTGTAGCAGTATCTTTACAGGCAACAGGCTCAGGTGGTACTTTCAATTGGTATCAAACAGCAACAAGTACCACGGTTTTAGGAACAGGTAGCCCATTTTTGACACCAGCTATTGGCACAGCCACTGATTTTTATGTCGATGAACAAAAAAATTCTACTACAAATAATATTGGTTTGGTAGATAATACAGTAGCAACAGCTTTTGCAGCAAGTCCAACAAAAGGACAAGCATTGATTTTTACCACTTTAAGTAGTGGAATAATTAATTCTGTCGCAGTTTATCCCGCAGCGGCAGGCACTTGTACTATTCAGCTATATAATGCAAATGGCGGAAATACACTTGGAACTCCTGTACTTGCTACATTTACCGCAGCACAAATTGGGCAAAAAACTACTGTACCTTTAAATATTACAGTTCCTTTTGCAGGAACTTATAGACTTGTCAATGAAAATATAGCTACAGATGTTGCAATCGGACAAATTTCGTTAATATCACCACTAACATCTTATCCTTTTGTAAATGCTGATGGTTTAGTATCTGTTATTGCTTCTGCAACTACCCCATCTGGTAGTTTCAATACCAATATTTATAATTCTTTTTTTGATATTAATTTTACAGGCACTGCCTTATCTTTACGTACAAAAGTAACCGCAAATTTATTTTGTCCGCCACCGCCAGCACCTACACAAAACACGCAAATTATTACCTTTGATTCTATTCCAGATAGAGTTTTCAGTAGTGATTTAGTGGAATTATTTGCGAGGTCGACTTCGGGTTTAACAGTTTCTTTTGAAGTAGTTTCGGGAAATGCAGTATCGGCAGGTACAAGATTCTTGACGCTAACAGGTTTAGGAGAAGTAGTAGTACGTGCAACACAAGCAGGAAATGCACAATTCTTAGCAGCAACACCTGTAACTCGCCGTTTCCGCGTATTGCCAATTAGCCAAACTATTGCAAA
>JBIKRY010000099.1:0-14716 GCA_044348925.1 Bernardetiaceae bacterium | reverse complement strand
GTTGGCTGTGTCCTTACGCCAACTCCACCAGCACGTCAAACTTGCCCAAAAAAACTACTTTTTTTAGTTTTAGCACACAAAAATAGGTAATAAATTAACAAAAGTAGCTTTCAAAATTGAACTTGACCTACTAATGGAGTGGTTTCAATTCCATTGCGGGTTTGACACAAAGCACGGCAGAATTATCATTAATTTATCAATAAAAAAACATAAAATAAATTCTGCTTACTACTTAGAACAGAATTATTTTAGGAAAAAAAACGTCATACAGTTGGCTGTATGACGAAAAAGTTTATATGGCTACTGTAGTTCTTTTTACTTTTTCTACTACCTCTTCGGCGGCGTGTTCTTTAATATTTTCGGCAATACAAAAAGCTGTTTCGATAACCTCAAAAAATATTTCGAGTTTTTCGGGTGCTATTGTTTCTCGTAACCTGCGATTATATTCACGCACTGCCAACCGAGCTAATTCTCTCTTATTTTTACCTTCTTCAGTCAAATATACAATAACTTTTCGTTTGTCATCACTATCTGTTTTGCGATAAATCCAACCATCATCTTCCAATGTTTTTATCAATCGTGTGATACTTCCTGCTTCCATACCCATCAGCGGTGCTATTTTGGTGGCTGGTGTTCCTTTTTCGGGGTCAATATTCAACAAAACAAAACCATTCGAATGAGTAATACCATACTCTATTCCCAAAGTATTATACATTTTGGTAATAGAAAGCCAAGCAGCCTTTATATTTAAGTCAAGAGATTTACGATTTATGTAATTTTTTTCTGGCATTGCTAATAAAATTTAATATTACTAATAAAATCACAATAGATAAATATCACTTATATCTTCTGTTCTGTTTACAAAAGTAAGAAAAATTATTATGCTTGCATAACATTTTTTCAAATAAATATTTAATAGGATTTGTGTACTATATTGTAGGATTTTTGGCTTTGCAGTTTGTATATGCTGGTATGTAGAAAAAGCTAAAAGCAATAGATGTTAGAAAATAGAAATAGATAGGATTACGCTACGTTTTATTACTTTTTACATACTTAATTTTCAAGTATTTGGCTGCATATTTTGGGCAAGTGCAGCCAAATATACGTAGATTGTTTAGTAATTTCTATTTTTTCTTTTCTTTTTTCTCTACTTTAGTAAGCAAAGTTTCAAGTTTTTTATCCTCTTCTTTAGGCATATTGTTGGCTTGTTTTTGCTTTTCTGTTTCTTTATTTTTCTTTGGTACTTTGTTGTCGATAGTTTCTTTTGCTTTTTTCTTATCAAAAATTTGCATAAAGTTTTTATTTATGACTTCTTTTTCCATTGCTTTTCGTTTGTCGTCTGCAATATAGCCACGCAAATATTTCTCTATCATTAAACTTGCAATAGGTGCTGCCCAAACTCCACCAAAACCTGCATTTTCTACATATACTGCAATAGCTATTTTTGGGTTATTTCGAGGTGCAAATGCCACAAAAACAGAATGGTCTTCGCCATGTGGGTTTTGTGCAGTGCCTGTTTTGCCACAAATTGCAATATCTTTGATAAATGCTTTACGTGCAGTTCCTGCTCTTACTACATTTTCCATTGCATCTACTACTGTATTAAAATATGCAACATCTACTGTTGTTTGGCGTTTGATTCGAAATCTTTCATTTATTTGTTTGTCTTTGCCAATAGATTTGATGATATGTGGTGTATAAAAAAAGCCACGATTAGCCAAAATAGCTGCCAAATTTGCCATTTGTAAAGGAACTACCCCCATTTCGCCTTGTCCAATACTCAACGAATAAATATTGCCAAAACGCCATTTATTGTTTTTGAAACGTCTATCATAATAAGCTACTGAAGGAATATTACCCCCTTTTTCGTTATCCAAATCTGTATTTAACTTATTGCCTAAGCCAAAACTTGTCATGTGTTTATGCCAATTTGCCAAACCAATTCGAGTATCTTCAGAGTTTACTTCAGATTCATTTCTGCGAATAATACGATTAAATACTCGGTAATAAAACGGGTTACAGGAGTGTTGAATAGAACCTTTTACATTTAAAGGCGAAGCATGGTTATGGCATTTGACTACATCTTGCACACAAGGAATACTCGTATTTACCGAATCTATTACTTTTTCTTGTAATCCAATTAGACATTGCACTAATTTTATAATAGAACCAGGTGGATACAATGCCATAGTTGGTCTATTAAACAAAGGCTTATATTCATTATCTACAAGTTTTGCATAATTTTGTGATACTTCTTTGCCACTACCTGTTAATAAATTGGGGTCATAAGACGGTGTGGAAATCAAGCTCAAAATTTCGCCTGTCGATGGTTCAATAGCTACTACACTACCTATTTTGTTTTGTAGCAACATTTCTCCATATTGTTGCAATTCTAAATCTATAGACGAAATAAGCTCCTCCCCTACTCTTGGCAAAGTGTCAAATTTTCCGTTTTGGAAAGAACCTTTTACCACGTCATGTACGTTTACCATCAAATATTTTGTGCCACGTCTGCCTCGTAGTTCCTCTTCATAGGTAGCCTCCATACCTGTTTTGCCTATCAAATCTCCTTGTTGGTAATAGTTGGTCGAATCACGTTCTAATACTCTTTTATCTACTTCTTTTACATAACCTAAAGCATTTGCCATATTATTATGGGGATAATTGCGGACACTTCTTGCTTCTGCATAGATTCCTGCATAATTATTCAATTTGTCTTGCAAAATGGCAAAATGTTCGGGCAAAATATGTTTAATAAATAAAGTAGGTTTGATTTGTTGTATAAAAGAACTTGCTTTTACACGCATACTCATGCGGGCTTTTTCATACATATCTATCAGTTCGGCTTTGCTAATACCAAAATCTTGGCAAAAACGCAAAGTATCTTCTGGAGCTAATCTAAATTTTTTGGGGATAATCATAATATCAAATACAGGCGTATTAGCAACAATTAGTTTTCCTTTTCGGTCATAAATCATACCACGTAAAGGGTGTTCTATTTGTCGTAAAATGGTATTATTTTGTGCGGCTAATTTATAGTCTGTATTGGTAACTTGTATGAAAAAAAGTTTAGCAATAAAAACGAATGCCACTAATGCCATAAAAAGTTGTATAATAATTCTTCTGCTCGAAACCACCGTTGCTTACTATTTTGATGTTCATTACTTTTATATAAAAGTAGATAAAATAAAGTCAAAATTACAATAAATTTGGTGTAAATTATTTTTTTAACATTTTTTTCACAAAATACTTTACAAATATGTTTTTTTGTAGGTAAAAATAAAGTGTAGTATGGGTTTCTTTAGACAAAAAAATAGAGCCGAAAACTAAGCTAAAGGTTTAAGGCTTTGGTAAGTTGTGGCAATAGCCGACAAAACTATGTCTAATTTTGGAACAGAACTTTCTTTGGTATTAATTTCTACTTGTCGCAGTGAAAGAATATGTTTGTCCTCTTTTTGGGTATATTCTATAGCAGATTGTGGTTTTTCGTTGTCTTTCTTGGCAATATATTGATAAGCAGATGCTTTTGCACCCAAAGTAATATCTATCAAGGTTTTAATTTTGTACTTTGTTTTCCATTTGGTTTTGCCACGATAGTTTGTTTTACGAATATCATTTTTGCGAGCAACATCAGAAATAGCAAGTTGCAAACTTGTGCCATCTGCCAATTTGGTTTTTAATTGCAAAATATCATAAGCATAAAAAGTTAAATCTACTTTCTTTTTTAAGACTTTATCATACGTACCTTCGATTTTTTTGGTTTCGTAAGGTTTTGTCATACCCGTATGAAAATCTGCTTTGATATAAATTTTGGTTTCGGGTTTAGTTTCTTCTTGCAATACACGCAATAGAGGGAAAATAAAAAACCGCATACGATTAGGAATATCAAATCTTTTGATTCCAAAATACATACTCGTATAAATAACAGTTGCCAATAATAACAAAATTAGCAACGGTAAAGCAAGCCCAGCCGAAAAAGCAACAATAAAAATAGATATAAAAGACAAAACCCCACAAATAATAGCTGCATTTTGTATTCTATTTTTGGCTATATCTACATAGCTATCAAATTCGGCAAGTTCTTCCAGAAAATCTATCCAAACTGCTGCTGTATTTTCGCCATCTATTTTTTGGTTACTAATAAACTGATGTTGTTCTACGGTAAATTTTTTACGAATACTTAAGGCTTTGCGAATACTCATAGCTTGAAAATTTAAAAATGAACTTACAACACTACTACTTTTGTCTGTGCTAAAAATAATCTTATTTCCAAACCTACAAATAGTGTGCATATAAACAAAATTTTTGACAGATTATTTATCTACCTTGCGTAGCAAGCATATATTCGCCTACAGGCAAATAAAATTGGTAAATGGAAACAATCATCATAGGTATTTTATAGAAAAGTTGTATAGTTCTACTACATAGCTCGTGATAGGTAGTGTTTTAGAAATAAAACGAAGTTTTACTAACGAAAATATTTTTTATATGAAATAAAATTAGCTAATTTTACTATACACTTCACCTACAGACACAAAAAAAATAAGAAAATATATGCAAAATTGGGTACTTTTGCTAAAATATTTTACATTTACGTTATGACAAAAAAGACCATTTATAGCATCGCAATAGGCACTATGTTGAGTATAGGGATTCCGAGTTGCAATAGTTTTTTGGATATAAAACCCGTTGCCGAAAAACCCGATGAACTTGCCCTAACTTCTGCCAATAATGTAGAAAAAGTATTATTTTCTGCCTACGATAAATTTCAAACTGCCTCTATTTTGTCTATGCAAATGGGAGTTTTGTATGGAGATGATATTGATTTGGCAAAAGGGGTTGGTTTGGATACGTGGGAAAATGAATTTCGAATCCAAAATTTTACCATGTCTAATGCAATAGGGCAAAATTATTGGGAAAATGCCTATAGTAGTATTGCAGCAGCTAATTTGGTAATAGATGCAACCGACAAAAAAACCTATCAAACAGATATTGCCCAAATGAATAGTTGGAAAGGCGAAGCATTATTTTTGCGTGCCTTGTGTAATTTTGATATTACCAGATTATTTTCTTTGCCTTATAATAGCAATCCAAGCACAAATTTTGGTGCTGTTTTGCGACTTACGCCTACTAATTCGGTTTCGGCAGTTGCTACAAAATTGCAAAGAGCAAAAGTCAGCGAATGTTACGAAGCCATTATCAAAGATTTAACCGAAGCTATTGCTTTATTGCCAAACGCCAATACCAATAATAGAGTACATCGTTTAATTGCAAAATCTTTATTAGCAAGAGTTTATTTTAACAAAGAAGATTATACCAATGCTTTCCAACAAGCAGATGAGGTAATTAAGTCAGGAATTTTCAAAATAAATCCTCCAACAGACGAAGGACTTAAGGCTATGTTTAATAATGTAGGCAATGTAACAACGGCAGACGGGGTAATTTTTCAGGTGGTAAATACGCCTGATGATGACGCAAGTATGCCTTTGCGAGAAAACAAATTTTTTAATCCATTGCCAAACAATATCAAATATCCACTATCTACAGAATTAGCAACAGATTTGAAAAATTTTGGTGCAAGACGCAATTCTTTTTTTGTGCTATCAGGACAAGGCTCTTTGGGTACAGTAAATTATGCCACAAAGTATGCTTTGCGAAATAATGGCACAAGTGCAGTAAATATACCCTATATGCGTTTGGCAGAAATCTATTTGATACGTGCCGAAGCAGGTTTGCAAACAGATTTGGCAACTGTAGTCGCAGCACGTGCAGATATGAATGTGGTACGATTTGCAGCACAAGGACAAGTGGATAATGCAACCACTAATAAAGAAACTTTGTTGGAAGTCATTAGACGAGAACGTAGAATAGAGTTGTTTTTGGAAGGAGACCGTTGGCACGAAAAACGCCGTTTACAGAGTGCAGATATTCGCAACGGTGTAGGTTTTGACAACAAAAAAGGATTGCTAAAAATTCCCGAAAGTGAATACAAAGGAAATATAAATATAGATCAAAATTAGGTAAGCATAATTTTAAAGTAATTTTCTACCATTGTTTAGCTCGACAAACAATGGTAGAAAATAAAATATTTAATTTAATTAAAAAAATAAAAATACTTACAAAATTATTGCAACATTTTTTTTAATTCAGTAATAAGACTTGCTATATCATACAAATCATGCAAATTTATTGTTAGTTTTAAATTTACATGATTATCAGGATTCATCTGTACTAACTGCCGTCTGTAATCTCCTTGAATAATAAAATGATTTCTCTCTTTGTGTATATATTGCGTTTCAGACTTTAAAAATATCCGATACAGAAGTTTATCTTCACAAATACCTAAACAAATTAAAAAATCATAGTTATAGCGTGGATTTATGCCATTAAACTGAAATGTATTATTACTTCTGCCTTTTCTTGCTGTTTTAACTTCTATGTACTTCCCTGATTTTGTCAAAATATCATATTCGTTATGAATGACACCATCATCAATTATTTCAGTAATTTCTGAAACAACTAATTTAATATATTCTTCTCCTATTTGTCCAATAGCATTGCCTTCGAAATCTCGTATTTTTGAGAATATTTGGCTATAATCTTTACCCAAATTTAATTCTCTATGTTTTCTCTCGATGATGTCTATAAATTTTTGTTCTAAATTCATATTAGGGATTTATTTTAGTGAATGTTCATTGTCTTGTAATACTTGAAAAATATTGGATTTACCAATGTGATAGCAGGAATTGGTAGCCAAACTCCCATATTTTTTCCAGTCCGTATTTTTAAAAATTTCTAACAAATTTTGTCTAATTTTTTCATTTTTTGTTGTAAATACTACAGCTACTCCTGATTTGTATTTGACCTCCTCAAACGTATCAACTATCGAGATGTTATCGTGAAAAGTGGAAGAAATATAAAAATCTGCTTTTTCTTCAAAAATCCATCTTTTACCACATTCTCGTTTTTTGGCTAAGGATACTGTATATATTTTTACTATTTCGCCAAAAGGTTCATTATTTCTATTGTTATACCAACTAAACTCTTTGTTTGTTAGCCTATGATTTTTGCTCCAAATTTGAAAAACGCATTTTACATCTACACTTTTATTATCGTCTGGGGTATAAAAAGAATTTTTTGGCAGACGTTCAGAATGTATTAGATGAAAACCATTTACCCTATATTTAATAGAACCTTTGCCTTTACTCTCAAAAAACATAGGCAGAATAAAACAGACATAATCAGCTTTTTGTGAATGATTAATAAATTCTAAAGCCACTACGCCTCTATGTCCAAAAGGTGGATTTCCAATTACTATTTTCTTATTACCATCAGGTAAAATATATTTTAAATAATCTGCTTGAAGTATTTCACTATCTAATGGACGAATATCTATGCCTATTCTTTTATTTTTGGGTAAAAGATTAAAAAAAACGCCATTGCCAGCACTTGGCTCTATCCAATCAAAAACATCTATGTCCTTTTCATAGGTAGATACAATTTCACAAGTTTTTTTAAATAAATCTAAAGCAACAGCTTCTTTTGTAAAATATTGGTCTAATACGTTTTCAGTATTAATTTTCATAGCATTTCCATTCACATATTGGATTGTCAATGGACTACTAAAATGGTTGTCGAACAAATCTCTTGTTAGCACTGTTTTTTTTGTTTTTTGTAATACAAATTTATTATTATTTTTTAATTTACACAACTATTCAGTAAATAATGTAACCTGCTTAGCAATTTAGATTACTCTATACAAAAATTCCTGCCTAAATTACTTGTTTTTGTTACTTGCCTTCTTTTTTTCTGTCATTTTGTCTATAAAAAATATAATTGCATAGATTGGAAAGAAAATTGAAAATAAATTTGATAATTCAAAGAACTTTACATAAATTAATTGTTATATTAAAAAATTTAAAATAAAATTTGAAAATCTCCAAAAGATTTAGTAAGTTTAAAAACTATCATTTATTGATTATTGATTGGCTATGGAACAAGCAAAATTTTCAAATAAAGTCAAAGATATTATTCAACAAAGTCGCGAAGAAGCTATTAGACTCGGACACGATTATGTTGGTACAGAACACCTTTTACTCGGTATGATTCGTGATGGGGAAGGACTTGCATTATTTATGCTCGACAAACTCAACGTACCCCTACACGAACTCAAAGAGGTTATCGAAAGAACTACGCAAAGCACTGCCAACAAAGGTTTTAAAGCAAAGGCAAAAGATGCGAATATTCCACTGACTCGACAAGCAGAAAAAGTATTGAAAAGCACCTATTTGGAAGCCAAAATTTTCAAAACGCAAGTCATAGAAACAGAACACCTTTTGTTATCTATTTTGCGAAGCGAAGATAATTTAGGCAGCCAAATTCTCGAAAAATTTGAAATCAATTACGAATTAGCAAAAGACCTTCTCGAATATATGGCACAAAATCCTTCAACAATCCGTGCAGAAGCTCCTATGGCTGATGACGAAGATGACGACAACAAAATGTTTGGCAATGGCAACAAAGACAATCGAAACGAAAAATCTCGTACCCCTGTATTAGATAATTTTGGCAGAGATTTGACAAGAATGGCAGAAGATGGAAAACTTGACCCGATTATTGGGCGTGAAAAAGAAATCGAAAGAGTTGCACAAATATTGAGTCGCCGTAAAAAAAATAATCCAATTTTGATTGGAGAACCTGGCGTAGGCAAAACTGCTATTGCCGAAGGTTTGGCATTGAGAATTGTGCAGAAAAAAGTTTCACGTGTCTTGTTTGGCAAACGAGTAATTACTTTAGATTTAGCATCTTTGGTAGCAGGCACAAAATACAGAGGACAATTTGAAGAAAGAATGAAGGCGGTAATGAATGAATTGGAAAAAACGCCTGAAATTATACTTTTTATTGACGAATTACACACTATAGTAGGTGCAGGCGGTGCTTCAGGCTCTCTTGATGCCTCTAATATTTTCAAACCAGCTTTAGCACGTGGTGATATCCAATGTATTGGTGCAACTACTTTAGACGAATATCGCCAATATATCGAAAAAGATGGTGCATTGGCTCGCCGTTTCCAAATTGTAATGATTGATGCAACGTCCCCAGAAGAAACCGTAGAAATTCTTAAAAATATTAAGAACAAATACGAAGACCATCACCATGTTACTTATGACGAAGCTGCAATAAAAGCCTGTGTTACGATGTCTGACCGTTATATTACAGATAAGTTTCTGCCCGACAAAGCCATCGATGTATTAGACGAGGCGGGTGCAAGAGTACATATCAACAATATTAAAGTGCCACCCGAAATTTTGAGCTTAGAGCAACAAATAGAAGCCGTAAAAGACGAAAAATCGGCTGTAGTTTCTCGTCAACAATACGAAGAAGCAGCAAGATTGCGAGATAGAGAGAAAAAACTTGGCGAACAACTCGAATTGGCAAAGAAAAAATGGGAGGACGACACCAAAAAAATGACCTATCCTGTAACCGAAGAGAATATTGCTGAAGTAATAGCCATGATGACAGGAATTCCTGTAAACCGTGTAGCACAAAAAGAAGGACAAAAATTGCTAAATATGAACACCGAATTACAAGGAAAAGTAATTGGGCAAGATGAGGCAATCAAAAAATTAGTAAAAGCTATTCAACGAACAAGAGTAGGTTTGAAAGACCCTAAAAAACCAATAGGCTCCTTTGTATTTTTGGGTCCAACTGGGGTAGGAAAAACCGAATTGGCAAAAGTTTTGGCAACCTATTTGTTTGACAAAGAAGATGCTTTAGTCCGAATAGATATGAGTGAGTATATGGAAAAATTCTCCGTTTCTCGTCTTGTTGGTGCACCTCCAGGTTATGTAGGTTACGAAGAAGGCGGACAATTGACCGAAAAAATACGTAGAAAACCATATAGCGTAATTCTGTTAGACGAAATAGAAAAAGCACACCCAGATGTGTTCAATATTTTGTTGCAAGTATTAGATGATGGAATTTTAACAGACGGTTTGGGACGTAGAGTAGATTTCCGAAATACAATCATCATTATGACCTCTAATATTGGGGTAAGAGATTTGAAAGATTTTGGAACAGGAATTGGTTTTGCTACAAAAGTAAAGCAAGAAAATCAATCCGAAACCATGAAAATGACTATTCAAAGTGCATTAAGAAAAGCATTTTCTCCTGAGTTCCTAAACCGTTTAGATGATGTGATTATCTTCAATTCTTTGGAAAGAGAGCATATTCACAATATCATAGACCTTTCATTAGGCAAGTTATTTAAACGTATTTTGACATTAGGTTATCATATCGAACTTACCGAAAAAGCAAAAGATTTTATTGCAGAACGGGGATATGATGCACAGTATGGAGCAAGACCTTTAAATCGTGCTATTCAAAAATATCTCGAAGACCCTTTAGCCGAAGAATTATTGAAAGGCGAAGTCTTGGAAGGAGATACAATTTTGGCAGATTATAAAGGCGAAGGCGAAGAACTTACAATGACAGTACGCAAAAAAGACGAAATAACAGAAATACAATAAACAAATTTTGGTAGCTATTAGGTACGAAATTACCTAATAGCTATTTTTATAGACAATTTGTTTATTTTGCTAATTAAATTTTAAATTGGCAATTACAAAAATACAAAAACACGCAAAAAGATACTTTCCTTATGTCTTATATTGTAGTAGATGTAGAAGCCGATGGCACAATAGTAGGCAAACATTCCATAGTTTGTTTTGGTGCAGTATTGGTAAGCCCAAATTTAGATTGTACGTTTTATGGCAAAACAAAACCATTGACCGAGCATTATGTGCCTGAAGCATTGGCGGTTTCGGGGTTTTCTCGCCAAGAACATCTTACTTTTGATGAGCCAAAAGAAGTAATGCAGGCATTTTATGATTGGATAACAAAAAATAGCAAGCACAAA
The DNA here is from genome assembly GCA_044348925.1 of Bernardetiaceae bacterium. Taxonomy (GTDB): domain Bacteria; phylum Bacteroidota; class Bacteroidia; order Cytophagales; family Thermoflexibacteraceae; genus JAAFKA01. The sequence continues at coordinate 3,798 of JBIKRY010000099.1, read as the reverse complement.
CCTACCTTTATTTCAGACAATCCTGCCTTTGATTGGCAATGGATAAACTATTATTTTCATTATTTTTTGGGCAAAAACCCTTTTGGTTTTTCAGCTCGGCGAATTGGAGATTTATATTGCGGATTAGTAAAAGATGCCAGCAAAAATAATGAATGGAAACGCAAATATCGCAAAACTACTCACGACCACAACCCTGTAAATGATGCCAAAGGAAATGCAGAAGCATTGCTTGCATTTCAAAAAGATTTGGGCTTAGTCATTACATTTTAGTAATGCCTTGCACCAAAAACTAAAAAGCATCTATCAAATGCTCTATTGTTTGTGCAGTAATTGCAATAATATCAAAACGAATATTTTGTGTTAAGTTATTGCTAATCAAATAGTTATCGGCTGTCTGATGAATCAAATCTGCTTTTTTATTGCTTACAGACTCCTCTGGAAAACCAAAATCATTATTTTTCCGACTTTTTACCTCCACAAAAATAATGGTATTATCAAAACTTGCTATAATATCTATTTCCCCACGTTTATATCTATAGTTTTGCAACAGGATTGTATAGCCTAAATTTTGTAAAAATTGTGCTGCCATCATTTCGGCTTCTCTGCCTTTTTGGGTGTTGGTTTTAGCTTGCATAATATAATGATTTTATTTAGCTATTTGCAATAATTTATCCATATAATAACTTATCAAAGTAGTTGTAATTGGTTGATTAAGCATTATTTTAAACCTAATTTTGCTATTTTTCTTTTCATCATCCTCCTCCCCCATTCCTAATAATTCTTTGGTCATTTTGTCCATTGTCATAAAAATTTCAACAGATTGTTTATCTATGACATAAAAAAATTCCAAATCTTTTAATTTTCCCAAATATGGTTCTTTAATCGGTTTGATAGAAAAAATTTGCAAAGGTTGTTTCAAATGCTTTTCTACATAGCCACTCAAAGCCGTATGTTTAAAGCCAAGTTCCCAAAAAACATCAAAAAGTTCTTTAATTTTGGGGTGTGGCAAAATAATTACCTCGTCTGTATCCGAAATAGTTTGTAAAATAGAAATTTTGGCATTGGTTTTTACAATCGCAGATGCAGGCAACGTAGGCATATATAATGGAACAGGAAATTGAAATGGCATCTCACAAGTTTCATTCGCATATAAAATTAGTTTTTGTTGCAACAAAGCCCGAAAAATTAGCGTATTTTCTTTATCAATACTCACATTAATAGGACGTTGATACGAAGCTATAAAAGTAATAGCAATATTTTGCAACAAAGTTTCGTTGGCAGTTTGGTTAGTAAAGATAATTTTGCCACGCAACAAGTCCCCTGCTGTAATACTTTGCTGTTCTAATGTTGTGTTAATAGATACTTTTTTGCCTGTAAAAAAAGAAATTACATCTGTTTGCATACACAAAAGTAGAAAATAAAGAGAGAAAATAGCTAAAAAAGTGCAAAAAAATATACAGGCTATGAAGTCTATATTTTGTTTTTATGATTACTTACTGTATTTTTACACTTTCATTATATTTCGGCAAAAAATTTGTTATAGATTTGTTATATTATAAAAAAAACAGTAATAAAAGCATAATTTTTGCGAATATTGTACTCAAAACAAACGAATAATATGAAACATAGATATTGGATTTTGACCCTTGCCATTGCTTTCTTTATTGGAGCAAACGGCTATGTTGCCTCCAAAGGCACTGTTGCTCCAAAGGTGGATAGCAACTTTACTAAAAATGTCGTACAAGATGACGATATTATTTCCACCATCTTACAATCTATCCCTTCTCCTTTAGAACTTTCACAACTAATCAAAGAAGTAGGAACAGATTACAATGTTGGTTACTTAAATGCTTCGACAGCAGTGAATAATTACAATACCAGCTATAGACAAGCCTTAAATTTAGGAATTTATAGTACAGATTTAGGATATTGTAATTTGTATAATAAAAACCAAGATATTCTAAATTATTTGAGTTCTGTAAAGGATTTGGCAAATGATTTGGGAATTGGTCAATATTTTGATTATGAAACTATCAAAAAATTAGCAAATGACCGTAATAATCTTGAAGGTTTAATCAACACTACGCAACAAAATTTTGAAAAAATTAATGCACATTTGCGAGAAGAAAAAAGAGAATACCAAAGTGTATTGTTATTAGCAGGTGGTTGGGTAGAATCTGTGTATATTACAACTTTAGTACACAAGCAAAACAAGGCTAAAGGTGGTGCAAAAACAGACAAGTTAAAAGAAAAAATTGGTGAACAAAAACTAACTCTTGAGCAGTTGGTATTGGTATTGGAAATTTATAAAACAAAACCAAGTTTTGACGGTCTATTGGCAGATTTCAAAGAATTGCAAAAAACCTACAACCGTGTACAAATTGTAACCAAACAAGGTGCTTCTAAAACTACGATTGTAAATGGCGAGCCTGTAGCAACCAGCGAAACTACAAGTATTGTTACCTATTCTGATGCAGATTTGGAAATAATTGCTACACAAATTGCTAATATTAGAACAAAAATGATAAAATAATTATTCAAAAATCTATGTTTTATTACAACTATCTATAAATAATTGTAACAAAACATAGATTTTTTTACAAAATTCCTACAAAATATCCCCTATTTTTCTCCTCTATTGACACAGAAATCCCATATTCTACTAAAAAAGTGAAATATAAATTATAAAATTTATACAAGTCTAAGAAAAATTATATATTCTTTCCTATATTTGTTTCTGCTAACTTTATAATTTTTGCTAAAAACGCATGTAAGTTCTGTTACTACTATCCTACAAAATTAGTTTTATTGATTCTATGGCAAAAACAATTACTTATGATGACGAACTGCAAAAAATTCGTGAATATTTAGCTAATCCTGTTAGTGAATCTGGAAAACGCCATTTGGTTTATCCACTATTCCAAAAAATGTTTCCCGAAAAATTTAAAACGGAAAGCAATGCAGCAGGAGCAGATATTTATATCGAAGGGAAAATGGTTATAGAACTGAAAACCAATGAAAGTGATTGGTTATCAGGGTTTTATCAGGCTTTACATTACCAAAAAAAAGGTTTGGCTTTTCCATGTGTGTGCGTAATTGCCGAAAAATTTTTAGCAGTTTGGAAAGTAAATCGTATTCCTGAATTTGCGGTAATTGCTGCCCATACCGCAAAAGCAAATATGCCACCTAATCAAATTGGTAAGGAAAATGCCAAAAAAACAAGCAAACAAATGGCAAATGAAATTTTAGAATCTGCTATTTTTTGCATCACACCCAAAAAATATGAGGAATCTAAAAAGCAAATGCGTTTGCTTTATGAAATTTATGAGTTTCTAAATATTCTCAAAAATCTTGATGCGGATAGATTGCAAATCAATACTTTCAATTTTGTAGAAACTATTGAGCAGATGAAAAAATTTTTTGTAGAACCAATAGATGCCATTCATAGCTTTTATTCGATGGTTGGTTTTTGGGATATTACTTCGGTCATTGCCGAAAATGAGTTTGGCAATCGTATGAATTTGGTCGGTTACAAAGGCAAAAAACAAAGTGAAAACTTGACTGTTCCGAACAAATATCGCAAAGATTTTATAAAATTTGTAGAAGACCGTTATGTGTTTACTAACGAAGGTTCGGGTTTGTCAGTAGATTATTATTTTAGTCGTTTTGACGAAGTGCTAACAAAACTCAATCCCGAATATGCGAAACAGCATGGCGTATTTTTTACAGATGACAATTTAGGCAAGTTTTGTTTGTGGTATGTGGAGCAAGAATTAGGCGAAAGTTGGGCAGAAAATT
>JBIKRY010000366.1:0-4156 GCA_044348925.1 Bernardetiaceae bacterium | reverse complement strand
CGGGAAAAATAGGTGCAAAAAAAAAGTCTCATTTATTGCTAAACAAGACTTTTGTACTCGGTACGGGAATCGAACCCGTGTTTTGTCCGTGAAAGGGACACGTCCTAACCCCTAGACGAACTGAGCATGAGGTATATGAAACTTGTAACTTATTGCAAAGGTAAAAATACTTTTTGTTATCTACAAATTTTTTAGCTTATTTTGTTTGAATATTTGACAACTTTTGGTTGTCAAATATAAACAAATCATAAAGCCAAAAGTATTAAACTTTGCGGTCTGGACGGGGCTCGAACCCGCGACCTCTGCCGTGACAGGGCAGCATTCTAACCAGCTGAACTACCAGACCTTTTGTTGTTTTACTATCTTATAAATAATTGGATATATTTTTTATCTAACAAAGAAGATTTATTAGTAGAAAAATTTTGTCTTTTTTATTTATACCCTTTCTTTTAAGGTGGTGCAAAGGTGGAGGTTTATTTTTTAATTTCCAAATATTTAGGATATTTTTTTTCAAATATTTTAAATATTTTTTCTTTGTTATTTTCGTAGCAGTTTTTTAGTTCCAATTTCTAATGGGTGTTGCACAAACCAGGTTACAAAACGTCCAAAACTTGGTGCATTATTTTCGAGCCATTGTTCAAATTCTGCTTCATTTCCTTGATTAAAAAGCCAAAAATTATAGGTTTCCCAATATTCATTATCGTCTATTTCTTTCCAAAAAGTAAAGAGTAAAAACTGTTGCTGTTTGTTGCGTACTGTGTTGGTATAATTTTGCAGAAATTTTTTGCGAAGGTCTGCCAAAGCTATAATTTTATTGGCATTGGGTTTGGTGCTTGTTTTTAGCCATATTTCTTGGCAATGTACCTCAAATTTTGTTTCCCATTTTTGCACATTTATTTGCAGTCTAAACAAACTATCTTCGCTTGTTTTGGTAATTTTTTGGTAATTTTCGTATAAAAGCCTGCTTATTTCGTAGGTTCTTGCCGAATTTCTTTCCATGTTCAAAAATACTTCGCCATAAATCAAGCCCCACCAATAATTGGTAGAACTTAACAAACTTTTGGCAGCCCAATAATAATTGGAACTAAAACTATTATCCATTTCTATTCCTTTTTCAAAATATTCGATGGCAAGGTCTTTTTGTTTTCGCATGAGATAGATATTTCCTAAATCATGGTAAAATTTTCCGTCTGTTGGTGCCAACTCAATTCCTTTTTTATATAATTCTATGGCTTTGTCTTGTTGCCCCAAATTATCGTAATTATTGGCAAGCAAACGAATAATGTTTGGAGAGATGTCGCGATGTTGAATCAGTGGTTGTACAATTTTTAGGGACTGTTTAAATTCTTTTTTGAGAAAGTAAACCGTTGCCAACTGGTATTTATAGGTAATATTGCTACTATCTAATTGCTGTGCCGTCTTAAAAAGTTTCATCGCAGTAACCAAATCACTACTATCCAAAGCAGCCATTCCTTGTCTGCTTAGTTTTCGTGCTTCGATGGGGTCTTGTGCTACAAGTTTTGTAGAAAGTAGTAGTGCAAAGGAGAAAAGAATGTAAAAGATATTTTTCATTGTCTTAAATTTGCTGTAAAATTATGACTTTCTACCTACAAATAAAATAGTTTAAACAAAACTTTTATAGCTTTACTGCTACATGCTTAGGAGATATTTTGCAACGATTAACTATCTGCCTACGCATTGATTGGCTATTGGAAAAAGTATTTTAGTATTTTTTTGCAAAAAGGCTTGTTATTACATCTTTTCAGTTTATTTTAGCCAAACAATTACGATTCTTATATTTATGAAAAATCATCAAGACGAGGAAGACATCAATCCAAATCAAATTAATATTGAATTGACAGACGAAATGGCGGAAGGTGTCTATGCCAATTTGGTTATGTTTGCACATTCTAACAGTGAATTTGTCTTAGATTTTATTCGGCTGATGCCTGGTGTGCCAAAAGCAAAAGTTAAATCTCGTGTTATTCTTACCCCAGAACACGCCAAGCGTATGTTGGCTGCATTAAAAGATAATGTAGAAAAATATGAAGCACATTTTGGGAAAATAAAGATTCCAGAAGAATCACAAAGATACCCTACCAATTTTTCGGGAACTATTGGCGAAGCATAGCCAAGTAATAGATGACTGAATTTGTGGTATATAGTAATTTTAGCACAATAAACTTACTATATACCACACAAAACTTAGTTTTCTGTACCAATACTATGTTGTTTTTCTTCTGCCAAATCTTTGAGAGTTGGCAATTCTTTGAGGCTATTAATACCAAAATATTCCATAAATTTTTCACTTGTGCCATACAATACAGGTTTTCCTACGGTTTCGGCTTTGCCTTTTATTTCTATCAATTCTTTATCGAGCAATTTTTGTACTGCATAATCTGAAGCCACGCCACGTATTTGTTCTATTTGTCCTTTGGTAATAGGTTGTTGATAAGCAATAATGGCAATGGTTTCGAGAGCCGAAGTAGATAGACGTTTTTTAGATTTCTGTTTCAACAAAATATTAACACTTTCTTGGTAAATGGCTTTGGTCAAAAATTGATAACCTCCTGCCGATTTTACGACTTGTATCGCAAAATCTTCCTGCTGATATTTCCTAACTATTTGTTGTATAGCCATTTCTATATCTGTGAGATGTATTTCTGTTTCTAATAATTCTGCAAGACAAGTTTGTATTTCTACTGTTTTTACAGGGCTTGTAGCACAAAAAATTAGTGCCTCGATATGTGTAGCCAAAAAAGGAATTTGTGAAATTGTGTTCATACACCAAAAGTCATTAAAATTTGTAGCACAGACATTAACTACACTATGAAGTAAATACTTCTGTTTTGAAATACAATAAAATATGCTCCTGCAAAAATTTCTCTTGTGTAAGCAAATCCAAATAAGGCATCTTCTTGACAGCTTTCCAATGTATCCAACCGTCTGCATCTTTGCCTTCTGCCTCATAAAAACCCGATAAGCTCAACACCCGACAAATTGCCCAATGCATCAAATCCTGTTTATCTTCTTTGCTAAAGGTCTTCAAACCAAGTCCCAATTCTTGTACTCCAATCAAAAACAAAACTCCGTTCAAATCTGGCGTTTTGCCAAATAACTCTGTCAAAGTCCTCAACAAGTTTTGCCATTCCTGTTCCAACTCCAATTCTACTTCCCAAGTTTCCATACAATTCTTTTTTATTTTTTCACAAAATTGCAACTTATTCACATTACTATATACTATTTCTAAAAATTTTTTAAATTTTAAAAAAAATAAAAAAAGAATAGTATTAGTAGTAGGTGTGTGAATAACGTGAATAAGTCCCTTTTTTGTAGGTTTTTTGCTCATTATTTTTTTGACTTATTCACAGAAAAAATGCACTTATTCACATCATAAAGTATTGATTATCAATGAGTTATCTAAGTTATTCTCTTTTTGTGAATAACTTTTTTATTTGCCAAAAACAAAGCTAACAAATATGTGAATAACTCGTGAATAAGTAGTGAATAACTTGGAATAAGTAGATGACTTATTCACAATTTATTTTAGATAGCCTTTTTTATGCACATCTCCAAAATAGTTATGCACATCTATTCACAAGTTATTAGACACTTATTCACAGGTTATTCACTTTTTAACTAAAAAATGATAAAAAAATACTTATTGAAATCACTTATGCACAATACTTATTCACATTTGTACCTAAAATGTGAATAAGTTTATAAATATTTTGAAAATATTATAAAAAACAAACTATAAAAGCAAATATAGTGAAAAAAATGTGAATAACTTGTTTGTTTTTCGATATATAATTAAATAAATAAGTTTTTTTATAGTTAAAAAATCTTTTTTGTGAATAACTATCATTTTTGCTTTGAAAAAAACGTAAATTTTTTCCCTTTTTTGTGAATAACTTGTAGCAAAAAGTTGAAAAAATGGTTTTTTGTTGGTATTTATGCACCAAAAAGTTTAGTTATTCACAAAAAGCCTGTTTTGTGCATAACTAAACTTTTTTATTTTGAAAAAATATAGATTTGGTTTTGTGTTTTGTGAATAACTTGTAGCAAAAAGTTGAAAAAATGGTTTTTTGTTGGCAGTTATGCACCAAAAAGTTTAGTTATTCACAAAAAGCCTGTTTTGTGCATAACTAAACTT
>JBIKRY010000098.1:0-14737 GCA_044348925.1 Bernardetiaceae bacterium | reverse complement strand
TTAGGTTCTGGTACAACAGTAACTGTAGGTGCATTAGATAACGATTTCTTTGCAAATGGTAATGCTGCATACAATAATGGTGACTTCTATCAATTAATAGTTGAGCCAAACCGTTATGGTAATACTTTGAGAGCTTTAGGTACTCCTAACTCAAGCAGTGCGCAAACTTCAGCTACTGGTTCTGCATTGAATACCTATTCTTATAACACTGCAACTTCAACTGTAAGTGCTGCTGCTACAGCTTTGGCTGCTGCGGTAGGTGGTGCAAAATCTAACTCAAGTTCTGCTAGTAATGCTACTGCGGTAAATATTCCTACTGCACAATTATTGAGAGAAAACAATATGTTGGTAATATTCTCTGCTCCAAATAACACTGCTGCTGCAAGTAACAGATTTGCTTGGGGTGTTCCAACTTGGGCAGGTAACAACACAAATATCTTGACAGGTGCTCGTATTATTGATGGTGGTTCTGGTTACAATGCTCCTGTAGTAATACCAGCTGCTGGTGTACAATTTACATCTTCTGTTACTGCAAGCTTAGTACCAAATCCTTGGTATAGAGGTAACGTACCAGCTGTAGTTAATAGAGCTGGGGCTTTAACTAACGTAGCTGCTCCTGCAAATATCACAACTGATTTAGGTAGTGCAGTTTCTACTAATGCTGCTCAAGATATACTTGGTTTATTAAACCATACAAGTATGACTGCTGCTGGTAAAGCTATCCGTCCTGTTCCTGTTATTACAAGAGCAAGATTGACACTTACTATTGATAACGCAGGTGCTGGTTACTCAAGAGCTCCAAGATTTGTATTTGCTATGCCAGGTTTCAACTTGATAGAGTATGATGTAAATGCTGCTCCAACTGCTACTGGTACTCCAAAAATCACTACAAGTGCTGGTGCTGTAATTACATTCAATACAAGAATTGATGCAACTGGTAAAGTTGTAGCTATTGGTAATGCTACTACTAACGGTTTCCCTGCTGGTGCTGGTTTAAATGCTACTACTGCTGGTTTAACTCAGTTAAGAACAGTTGCGACTTCTACTGCTCCTTCTGTAGACGTTCCTTTAGTATTTGAATTCCCACAAGATAAAGGTCTTTCTGCTACAGCTATTTCTGCAGTAAAAGGTATCCAAATTGAAGAATTGAGTGCAGCTTTAACACTTAGCTTAAACACACCAAGTACAGGTAATGGTGTTGGTGCAAGAGCTATTATCGGTACTACTGGTACTGGTACTAACATCACAGGTACTGTTAGTGCAGTAAGATTCAGAGAAGGTGTTGATAATGATTTGGCTGATGATTTAGCTACAAACGCAAAATCTCCACAAGTAGATATTTCTACTTCTTTGACTCCATTGCCAAATACTAAATTAGTTCCAGCTCCATTCAGAATTTCTGTAGTTGGTGCTACTACTGGTACTGCTGCAACTGTTCAAGGTTATGTTACATTAGACCCTAACGTAGCACAACACAGAAGAATTTCTAGAATTGCTGTAGTATCTGGTGGTTCTGGTTATGGTGTTGCACGTGTTAACTCTTGGTTCCGTGCTGCTGGTGGTGGTGTAGTAGTAATCCCTGGCGGTACAGGTTCAGCTACAACTGCTCCTGCTAACGGAAACGGTGCTGCTGGTCAACCATTCACATTGTTTGGTAACTTCGGTAACGGTACTCAACAAGGTCAAAACCAAAACGCATACCAATTTGATGCGTATCCAGGTTTGACTTACGTAAGAGATGTACACTACGGTACAGGTCAAAGATTAGACTAATTTTAGGATTAGTTTAGTGAGTTGATATAATAAAAAAGTGTAGGAAGCAATTCCTACACTTTTTTTATTTGCTTTATCATAGATTTGATGCAAAAAAATATAACTTAACAATTACTTAATTTTAATATATCTTTTAGTCTATTTTATATTGTAACTTTGCAACCTTATTTTTCCATATTTGATGCAAAAAAAAATATTTCTTACCTTATTAGCCAAAAAGTTAGGTTTCCCACAGAGTTTGCGTGTAGGAATGATAGTTTTTTTTGTGTTTATTTTTTTAGTTGCTATTGAATTATTAGGCGAATCTTTGCAATGGCTTAGTAAAGAACAACTACAATCTTCCTTATATGCCATTAACAATCCTTTTGTAGGTTTATTTATTGGTTTATTGGTTGCTGCATTGTTGCAAAGTAGCTCGGCAGTAACTTCGCTTACGGTTGCTTTTGTGGCATCTAATACACTTAACCTTAGCAATGCTATTCCAATTGTAATGGGAGCTAATATTGGCACTACAATAACTTGTATTATTGTTGCATTTGGGCATATTACAAGCAAAAAAGAGTTTAAACGTGCTATTGCGGTAGCTTTGACACATAATTTTTTTAATATTTTCACTGCTTGTATTTTATTTCCTTTGGAATATCTTACTAATATTTTGAGTAAAACTGCCACTTTTTTAGCCAATATTTTAAGTACAAAATTGGATTTAGGGAATATTGATTTTCTAAATTTTACCATTTTACCTGTTGCAAAATATTTAGCCCAATTATCTATTTTTTCTTCATTTTTACCTCTTGTGCTTGCTATTTTTCTTATTTTGGTATCTATTCGTGCCTTTAGCAAATTATCTCACCAGATAATTTCTCCTACAGAATCCAAATTGGAAAGTCTTATTTTTGGAACTCCATTCAAAGCATTGATTTCGGGTACTTTGATTACTGCGGCTATTCGTTCTAGCTCGGCAACTACGTCTTTAGTAGTGCCATTAGTAGCTGCCAATCGTCTTTCTATTAGCAATGCCTTTTGTTTCATTATGGGTGCAAATGTTGGAACTACAGTAACGGCTTTGTTGGCTGCCTTATCCAAATCAGAAATAGCTTTGAGTATTGCTTTGGTACATTTGTTATTCAATTTATTTGGGGTGTTGCTATTTTTTCCAGTTCCTTTTTTCCAAAATTTTCTACTAATTTGTGCCAGAACATTAGGTAAGTGGTCTTTCGAATATCGTTTGATTGGCTTTGCTTATTTGTTGCTTATCTTTTTTCTTTTCCCATTTTTACTAATTTTATTAACCAAAAAATAGAACTATATCCATAGCTAATCTACGTTGTGTAGCAACTGTATATTCGCCTGAAGGTGCATATACGAGGTATTGTTAGATTGGATACTAAAAATTAGTTGGTTTTATCCAAAGATGACATCTTTATGTTCTGTTTTTTGTTTTTTATAAAATTATTTTAGTTTTAGTATAAATGGAATAATGTTGAAAAATTATAGGTTTATTGTTTCTAATAACGAAGTTTTCTATCTTTGCATAAAACGACAATACTATGAAAATTCCAAGTTCTTATAGATACTATAAGTTAGAAGACTTAGAAAAGATTTGCGAAATAAATAACGAAACAGTTGCAAAACTCCTAACAGATGTAGAGCCAATTGAACCTTCAGAGGTGCTAAAAATAGTTTTGGAAAGAAATTTACAAATTCCTCTAACTAATGAAAAAGCAAAGTCTGAATTTGTAGTTGCACCTATTTTAGGAGAAATGTGGTTTATCAATCAAAGATTTAAGCCTTTGTCTGGACTAACTTTTAATATTGATGCATCAAAAGGCTTAAAAGGAGTGGCTGATTTCTTAATTTCTGCTAAACCCAATTCTTCGGGCTTGCATAGCCCTATTTTTTGCATATTTGAGGCAAAAAATGATGCTATCGAGGATTGGTATGGACAATGTGGTGCGGAAATGTATGCAGCTCGAATTTTTAATGAAAGAGAAGGAAACAATATTAAAATTATTTACGGTGCTGTTACAAATGGTTTTACGTGGCAATTTTTGAAATTGGAAGGACAAACTTTATTCATAGATTCGCAAAGATACGGAACTGCAAATTTACCGCAACTTTTAGGGGCAATTCAGAAGATTTATAATTTTTATAAGTAATGTAGGTTAAACTGATATTTGTATTTTTGTAAGTTAATTGATAGTATTGCAAAGAGGGAATAGCTAAAAATATATCTATGTATAACGACAATAGAGTTTTATTTATACAATCTTATTTAGAAAGAATTGTTAAGCAATTAGATTTGGTCGAGTTGCTAAAGAAGAAACAAACTCTTTCGCAAGATAAAGCAGAAGAAAAAGCATTAAATACAGCTTTTGAAATTTTTGCTATGTCTGTTATTTTAGACAAAAGTATCGATGAAATTTATATTACAGCAGCCATTATTGATGATAGTGATGGTGGATTAGACGGTATTTATTTTAGTGAAGATAATGGCAAGCCTAAAATGCAAGTTTTTCAATGTAAAAACTCAAAAAAATTTGGACAAGCTAATTTAAGTCAAAATGCGTTAGAGAAATTTAAAAATGATTTTGATAGTATTTTTGTTAAAGGAACTAAAAAAAATGCAATAGGTTTAAAACATAAAATCAAAGAATATGACAGCATTACAGCAACTAAAATAATTCCACCTTGCTTATATTTTGTATTTAATGGAGATAAAAGTAGTCCAGAAAATTCACGTTTATTTCAAGAGTTTCACAAACCTAATGAATTTGAAATTTGGGATATTCACGATTTATTTAATCGTATCTATGATTTTATAAAATTAGAGTATAAACGTAAAAAGATAGAATTTGCTTTTAAACCAGAACCATCAAATATTACCGCCAAATCAGACACACAAGCCATTATTAGTTTTGCAGTTTTAAATGTAAAAGCCTTGCTTTTTCGTTTAAAAGCCTTAGAATTGTGCGAATTATTTGAATTGGAAAAGGCAACAAATGGAACTATTGAAAAGATTTTTGCCGAAAATATTAGAGGTTTTCTTGGCAAAGAAAATAGTACCAATGAAAAAATTGCACAAACCTTAGCGTCTGAAACACAGTCAGTTTATTTTCCATTTCTTAATAATGGTTTGACGATTGTGTGCCAAAGATTTACTGTTCCACAAGCCACACAATTAGGTAAATATGTAATTCCTTGCGAAAATCCTGTTATTGTTAATGGTTTACAAACTTCTTATTTGGTTTATCAACAATATTTGAAAGACAAAGAAAGTTTGGAAGACGTTTATTTGACCGTAAAACTTTATGAAACACAAGACCAAGAATTGATAGATTTGATTACTGATGCCACAAATACGCAAAGTGCTATTTGGTTTAAAGACAAATTAAGTAACAAAAAATTTAATGTCTATACCAAAGAGTTTTTTGCTAATAAAGGCATTGGTTATTTGACAAAACAAGGTGAAACTTTTACCAATACAGATTTTAAGCATCAAATTAGTAGTGAATATTTGTTGATTTTGTGGTATAAAATATTTTTTGGGGTTTCTATGTTAGATTCCAAAGAGGAGATACTAAAATATATATTTGCAGCTACAAATAACAATAATCATTTATTACACAAATTATTTAACGGAGATATAAATTCACCAATTTATAGCCAACTCTACTTCACTTATTTTGTAAGTATTGTAGAAACAGATTTTTTTATACCTACTTTTACTAGAAAAGATAATTTTGATATTCTTGTAGCTAATTCTTTATTCAATCAAAAAGCTATTACATTACAAGATATAAAGAAAAGACAACAAGAAATAGCAGAAATAGCAGATACTATTTATAAGTCTAAATGGAAGAAGGGATTTTTAAATGCCTTATTTAACAAAATAAGCACAGAGTTTTCTGTAAGCTTAGATGAAAATATATTTGAATATGGATTTGAAACTTATCAAGAACAAGAAATCATAGACAAAATTAGCAAATTATACATAGATGTTAGTTTATTGAAAATTGAATAGTTTTGAAAAATTATAGGTTTATTGTTTCTAATAACGAAGTTTTCTATCTTTGTATAAAACGACAAGACTATGAAAATTCCAAGTTCTTATAGATATTATAAACTGGCAGACCTCAAAGATATTTGTGGCATTACAACCTCACAAGTTTTAGATTTGCTAAATCCTGTAAATGATGTGCCATTATCCGATTTTTTAAAAACTAATTTGCAACGTAATTTACAAATGCCTCTAAAAAACGAAAAGGCAAAATCCGAACTTATTGTAATGCCTATATTGGTTGAAATGTGGGATATTAATAAAAGATTTAAACCTTTTTCAGGTTTAACATTCAACATAGAAACTCCAAAAGGATTAAAAGGAGTTTGTGATTTTTTGGTGTCTGCAAAAGCTGATATTTCAGATTTAGAAGAACCTGTTGTATGTGTGTTTGAGGCAAAAAATGATGCTATCGAGGATTGGTATGGGCAATGTGGGGCAGAAATGTATGCAGCTCGAATTTTTAATGAAAGAGAAGGAAACGATATTAGAATTATTTACGGTGCTGTTACCAATGGTTTTACGTGGCAATTTTTGAAATTGGAAGGACAAACTTTATTTATAGATTCGCAAAGATATGGAACTGCAAATTTACCGCAACTTTTAGGGGCAATTCAGAAAATTTATAATTTTTATAAATAGTTTTTTATCTTTGTGTAAAACAATAAAACGATGAAAATTCCAAGTTCTTATAGATATTATCAGCTTGAAGATTTAGCTGCTATTTGTGGTATTCATACTAAAGTTGCCGATACTTTTTTAGATAAAGTAATGCCAATAATACCTTCTGTTGTTCTTGCGGGTATTTTGGCAAGAAATATGAAACTCCCACTAAAAAATGAAAAAGCAAAATCAGAATTTATTGTAGCTCCTATTTTAGCGGAAGTTTGGGAAATTAACAATAATTTTAAACCACTTTCGGGGCTAACTTTTAATGTAGATAGTAGCAAAGGCTTAAAAGGAATTGCCGATTTTTTAATATCCTCTAATCCTGATGCACAAGGCTTAGATGCACCTATTATGTGTGTTTTTGAAGCTAAAAATGATGCTATTGAAGATTGGTATGGACAATGTGGGGCGGAAATGTATGCAGCCCGAATATTTAATGAACGGAAGGGCAACAACATCAAAATTATTTACGGTGCTGTTACGAATGGTTTTACGTGGCAATTTTTGAAATTGGAAGGACAAACTTTATTTATAGATTCGCAAAGATACGGAACTGCAAATTTACCGCAACTTTTAGGGGCAATTCAGAAGATTTATAATTATTACAAGTAAACTCTACTCATCTTTATATGGAACAACAAGACTATGAAAATTCCAAGTTCTTACCGTTATTATAAATTAGAAGACCTCAAAGATATTTGTGGTATTAGTAAAGTAGATGCAGACGATATGCTTGCCCCTATTACCCATGTTGCACCTACACAACTTACTGTAGATTTGTTAAAACGCAACCGATTACTTCCATTAAAAAATGAAAAAGCAAAATCAGAGTTTATTGTTGCACCTATACTATCAGAAATTTGGTATATCAATCAAAACTTCAAACCCTTATCGGGATTAACTTTTAATGTAGATGCTTCAAGAGGATTGAAAGGTGTTGCCGACTTCTTAATTTCTAATGACCCCAATGCACAAGAATTAGATAGTCCAATTATGTGTGTGTTTGAGGCAAAAAATGATGCTATCGAGGATTGGTATGGACAATGCGGTGCAGAAATGTATGCAGCTCGAATTTTTAATGAACGAAAAGGAAACAACATCAAAATTATTTACGGTGCTGTTACGAATGGTTTTACGTGGCAATTTTTGAAATTAGAAGGACAAACTTTATTCATAGATTCGCAAAGATACGGAACTGCAAATTTACCGCAACTTTTAGGGGCAATTCAGAAGATTTATAATTTTTATAAGTAAAAGATACACTTTCCAAAAGTTTGTTTACTTTTGGAAAGTGTATTTCTCAATTCAAACTCACCAAATTATACAACATTTTCAAATCTGTTTCTGTAAAGTTTTTGTCTAAATGGCTGTCATAAAAACCAACAAGGTTTTCTTTAAAAATAAATTGAACCTTATTTTCTAAATAAATTGGAGTACCAATATAGGTAGAAGTTTTAAAAACATCTATCAATTTTCTCTCTCGTGATTTTGGGGCAACAATAAACAGTTTTTGGGCTATGTTGTGGTCTATTTCCAACAGATTTTTAAATCTTTCAAAGCCCGAAACAATGCTTGTGCTTTCTTCAACTTCAAAAGCATAACGACAAAACCCTAATTTATCTATCCAAATAACGTCTATTTGTTCTATTTTTTTGATTTTACTTTCCAAATTTTTACTATCTAATCCTTGTGAATTTTCTAAACCTGCAAGAGTTAAATTTGGCAAGGATAATTCCGAAAATTTTATGCCTTGAAAACTATCTACGGACTGTTCTCTTTTGCCTATCCAAGATTTGAAGCCCAAATATTCGCCGATTTTTACCAAACGAAAAATAATTTCACTGTGAGAATGTCCATCAGAAGTGATTTTTACTAAATTAGAAGTAGAAACCGTTGAGAAATCTAAACTCCCCTTAATAATTTTTTCACTTTTTCGCAAAATTAATTTATCTTTATATTTGCCTTTTTTTGCAATATAAGTCATCTCATAAATAAGCTTTGGTAAATCTTTTTCAATAGGAAAAGTTTTATCCTCTTTAAATATCTCAAATAATTCTTTATGAATTTCGTCAGTAGTCAAAGCCTCGTATTTATAGAAAAGTTCTTTTAAATAAATTCGCAATTGGTCTAAATGCTGTGCATAAGCATAATGTTCTACTTTTTTTGTTTTGAGTTGATAAACTTGCGTTTCTGGCTCACGCACAAAAAGAGTTTCATCACTCAAAAATTTATCTAATTGCAAAATACCTTTTGGCAAATAACCTTTTTTCTTTGCTTCTATCGTACTTCGTGTTTTGTGCAAACCATCTAAAACTCTGTTATAAATTCTGTCAATACTTGCACCATTTGTTTCTAAAATAGCTCTTTCTATTTCATTTAAAATAAATTTTTCTATGTTATCAGGTTTTTCACGAATTGATTTATTAAAAGTTTTTTCAAAATTTGCTACTCTTTGACTGCAAAGTACAGTGGCTGGATTATCTTTATAGTGCATTGAAGAATTATTAGTGGGTTGGAATATACTGCCCTTAAATTCCATTCCATTGTCTTCGCAACTTTCAATAATAACATTCCAAAACTCTAATTTTTTGTGTGCAAATACGCAATTTAACCAAGCATCTTTTTTTAAGACTTTGCCCATTTCTTCAAAACTTTTTGAAAATAATTCACTATACTCGTCTTGCGATTTGTTTAAATCTCCGCCCTCAATAATTTCTACTTTTTTGAGTTCGTCCATTTTATTATTCTCAAATATTTCAGGGAAAAGCCACGCATTCCACATAGTTGATAAATCTAAATAAGCAATATTCCCACCATACGGAGGGTCTGTGTAAATATAATCAATGCTATTGGCTGCCATATATTCCGATATTTCTAAGGCAGAACCATTAATAACTTGCAAGTTTTCGGCTACACTAAAATCTTTTGTGAGTTCATTCCATTTGTCTTTTCCTTTGCGAATATACTCAAATTTCTTAGCAAAATTTTTCCAAACATTTAACTCTGCAACTTTTGTAGGTTGCCAATAACGATATTTTCCAAATAAACTCGAACCGCCACCTTCTGCACCACGTTTTACGTTGTCCATATAAGTTAAATTTACTTTTGCCATTGTTGAAGAAAAAACATATTTCATCATCTCACGCATACCAAGATTTTCTATTTTTTTAATTTCTGCAAAAAGAAAAGCATAACTATATAATTGTTTTGGTGTGTATAAATCTTCTACAAATTCAAAATCAGAATTTTTGGGCAATGCAATATTTTTTGGATACCAATATTTTATGTCAGTTTTTAATAATTTTTCGTTAGGCGTTGCATAAATTTCTTCTATTTGATGCTTAACTTTCAATTCCAATTCGTTAAAAGTATTTATCAATTCATTGACATTAGTTTGTTCACAAGTTTGTCTAACTAAAAAGCAAGCCAACGGATTAATATCTACAATCACAGCCTTGCGTTTTAGTCGCAATGCTTCAATAGCCGTTACGCCTGTACCGCCAAAAGGGTCAAGAATAGTATCACCAACTTTACTATAATGTTCTATATAAGTGGCTACAACATTTGATGCTTGTTTGGTAAAATATGGGTGACTTTTGAAATGCCAAGACTTTTCCTTTTCAGGTTTTATCGGATAATTAATAATTTCCATTTGCTACTGGGTTTAAATTGCATATTACAGTAGTTTGTAGCATTTTTGTTATTATTTTTACTTAGTAAATTTTGATTATTAATTATAGTTTATTAGTTTTGCTAATAAAAAATTACTACTATGGAAAATGATTTAAGTATTGGTGTCAAAATCAAAAAAATTAGGGAATTGCGTAACTATACGCAGGAATATATGGCAGAACAATTAGGGTTAAGTCAGGCAGGTTATGGCAATATAGAGAGAGATGATACCGAAGGAGTTACGCTAATTAGATTAAAACAAATTGCAAAAGTATTAGGTATAGCTTTACAAGAATTATTAGGCTTTGATGAGAAAAAAATACTTATTGGAGAAATGAATAATAACGCAACAGGTATGCAAAACGGAATCTATTATGGTAATGATAATTTTGAAAGAGAACGAAAATTATATGATGCCCAAATAGAACAATTAAAAGAAGAAAATAAGTATTTGAAAAGTTTGTTGGATAGGAAATTGTGAATACGTAAAGATGTAATCTTTTGCGGTGCGACGTTTCGCAAAGATTACATCTTTAAAATGTTCTTTTGTTTAATTATTGCGAATTAAACCAACCATTTTATTCATATTGATTGCTGAAATTCCTCCTAATAAACCAATAGCAACCGTTTTAGCTATAGCCTCCCAAGTGTCATATTTAATTGGTTTTTCTGCATTATATTTTTCAAATGCAATCGTTGTAATTGCACCAATAAGAAAACTTTGTTTTTCTTTTTCTGTCATTTTCATTTTATAAGTTGTTTGTTTGTTATCATGTAAAATATTTTACACGATAAGAATATACGAAAAAAAAATAAAAAAGTCAATAAAATACTTTTTTATTTTTTTTCTATATAAATTAACTAATTGCAGAATATTTGTATTTCTGTAACTTAATCAATATTATTGCACAAAAACCAATAGCAATATCACATAATTTTAAAGATACAATTCATACAATGGAAACCTCAATTCAACAAAAAGTAAACACTTGGTTATCAGGCAATTATGACGAAGAAACCAAAGCAACCATTCGCAACAGTTCTGAAAAAGAATTGGTCGATGCTTTCTACAAAGATTTAGAATTTGGCACAGGTGGCTTGCGTGGCATCATGGGCGTAGGCACAAATCGTATGAACCGTTATACGATTGGTGCAGCAACGCAAGGCTTGGCAAATTATCTGAAAAAAAGTTTTCCAACCGAAACTATTAAGGTTGCCATTGCCCACGACTGCCGAAATAATAGCCCTGAATTTGCCCGAATTGTAGCAGATGTGTTCTCAGCAAACGGAATTTTTGTGTATTTTTTCAAAGAATTGCGACCAACGCCTGAACTTTCTTTTGCCATTCGACATTTGGGTTGCAAAAGTGGTGTGGTGCTTACTGCCTCGCATAATCCAAAAGAGTACAATGGTTATAAGGCTTATTGGGTAGATGGTGCACAAGTTACACCGCCACATGACGAAAATGTAATTGCAGAAGTTAATGCTATAAAAACCTTAGCAGACATTAAATTTGAGAGAATGGAAGGTAATGTTGCCTATTTGGGTGAGGAAATAGATGCAATTTATTTGGATAAAATTTGCGAATTATCTGTTTCAAAAGAGGCAATTAGTCGCCAATCTGCCATAAAAATTGTTTATTCTTCGATTCACGGCACAGGAATTACGCTTGTTCCTAAATTGTTGAAAAAAATGGGTTTTAGCAATGTTTTTGTGGTGGAGGAACAAGCAACACCAAATGGCAATTTTCCAACGGTAATTTATCCAAATCCCGAAGAAAAAGAGGCAATGACTTTGGCACTTTTGAAAGCAAAAGAAATTGATGCAGATATTGTAATGGCAACAGACCCTGATGCAGATAGAGTGGGAATTGGCGTAAAAAATGACAAAGGTGAATGGATATTGTTAAACGGAAACCAAACAGGTGCTTTGTTAATTGGTTATATGATTCAGGCGTGGAAAAATGCGGGCAAAATTGACGGTAAGCAAAATGTGATTAAAACCATTGTTACAACCGAACTTATCGACAAAATTGCAGCCGAAAATGGCGTAAAATGTTACAATACTTTGACAGGTTTCAAATATATTTCCTCTTTAATTCGTGAATTGGAAGGCAAAGAACAGTTTATTGCAGGTGGCGAAGAAAGTTATGGTTATATGATTGGTGATTTTGTACGTGATAAAGATGCTATTGCTTCTTGCGGATTAATTGCTGAAATGGTTGCTTACGCAAAGGATAAAGGTATGACTTTGTACGAAATGTTGTTAGATATTTATGTGCAGTACGGTTTTTATCTCGAACATTTGATTTCTATTACCAAAAAAGGCAAAGATGGGGCAGAAGAAATCAAAGCTATGATGAAAAATTGGCGAGAAAATCCGCCTCTAACAATTAATGGCAGCAAAGTTACCAGATTATTAGATTATGAATTATTGGTAGAAACAGACTTTGTAAAAGGCACAAAAACGCCAATTTTACAGCCAAAATCTGATGTTTTGCAATTTTATACGGCTGATGGTTGCAAAATTTCGGCAAGACCTTCGGGAACAGAGCCGAAAATAAAGTTTTATTTTAGTGTAAATGCAACTTTGAAATCTAAAACAGATTTTGAGAAAACAGAAACTGTGTTGCGTGCAAAAATTGATGCAATTTGCAAAGATTTGCAATTAGTATCATAGAGATTATTAAAGTCTGTAGCATAGACTTTAGTCTGTAGCATAGACTTTAGTCTGTAGCATAGACTTTAGTCTGTACTTTTAACGTGCTGAAAATCAAGTAATTAAATCACAGGCTAAAGGCTATGCTACAAAATCTTAATAATCTCTAATATAATTTTTGTATTACGTAGCTAAGCTATGTAATACAAAAGTTACCTTCACACAAAGTATGCAAAAAATGTAAGTACACGTTGAAGTATAAAATTTATACGATAATTTAAAGTGTATTTTACATTCTTTGCTATTCTCTATACAACCCAAAATAGTAAGTCTTATGTTAAAAGAACTTTTTTACAAACTTCGCAAATATGAACTTCGTATTCGTAAAGCCGTAAACTCACAGATGCAGGGCAATTTTCACTCTGTATTTAAAGGTTCGGGTTTGGAGTTTGATGATGTACGTGCCTATCAATATGGTGATGATGTGCGGACTATAGACTGGAACGTAAGTGCACGAGGTGATGATACGTATGTAAAAACTTTTAAAGAGGAAAAAGAACAAAATTTGTTTTTTATTCTTGATGTAAGTGCTTCGCAATATATTGGGGCAGAAAACAAGCAAAAAATAGATATTGGACGTGAAATTTGTGGCGTTTTGACTATTTCGGCACTCAAAGAAGGAAGTTCGGTAGGTTTATTATGTTTTTCTGACCAACGAGAAATTTATATCAAACCGAATAAAGGAATAAAACACGCCGTTGGACTCATTGGCACAATGACCAAATTGATTCCCCAATCTCTCAAAACGAGCTTAAGCAAAGCTATTAATGTGGCTTTAAATATTATTAAACGCAAAAGTATTATTGTGCTTGTATCTGATTTTGTAGATGATAATTATGAACAAGAACTCAAAGCTATTGCAAAAAGACATGATTTAATTGTGATTCACATGGCAGATGCTCGTGAAATTGCATTACCACCTTTGGGCATTATACCATTGATAGACAAAGAAACCAAACATACACTTTGGATAAACTCCTCTTCGCCTCAATTTCGCAACAAAATTATTGGGCAGTTTGCCACCAAACAGCAAAAATTGGAAAAACTATGCCAACAACACGGAGCTAATTACTTGTTTGTTCAAACAGACGAAGATTATGTACCTAAATTAGTAAAATTATTTAGAATTAGGAATCGTACAAGAATAAAAAAATAATGTATGGGAAAAAATCTATCTTTTGGGGCAAAATAAAAGTAGTTGGAAAATATTTGTTTGTCTATAACACTAAAAAAAATTCCAAGTATCTGTTCATTTCGAGCCTAAAACTACTATCTTTGCCCAAAACACAAAATTAATAAGACGAATGAAAAAGATACTCATAACAGGTGGTGCAGGTTTTGTAGGCAGTTCTTTGGCAGATGCATTATTGGCAAAGGGCTATTATGTGGTCATTGTAGATAATTTATTGACAGGTTTTTTGCATAAATTGCCAAGTGCAAGCACCCCAAATTGGAAATTTATCAAATGTGATGTCAATCAATATACAGATATTGCAGCCATTATGTCGTCTTTTCACTTCGATTATGTGTTTCATTATGCTGCGTTGGTGGGCGTAAAACGAACTTTAGAACAACCCGTTTTGGTGCTAAAAGATATTGATGGCATTAAAAATATTTTGGATTTGTCTAAAAACACTGGAGTAAAACGGGTATTTTTCTCCTCCTCCTCTGAAGTTTATGGAGAGCCTGTCGAATTGCCACAAAATGAACAAACTACTCCGCTGAACTCAAGATTGCCTTATGCGATTGTAAAAAATGTAGGCGAAGCATTTTTCAAATCGTACAAACAAGAGTATAATTTAGATTATACTATTTTCCGTTTTTTTAATACCTATGGCGAAAAAC
>JBIKRY010000365.1:0-4166 GCA_044348925.1 Bernardetiaceae bacterium | reverse complement strand
AAAGTTAATGTTTTCTACAGCCTAAAATAAAACAGTAATTTTGCCCACGCTACATAAAACCTCAAAAATTTCATCAAATTACAACAAAATGAGTTCTATAGATTGGATTATACTCGTATTAACACAAATTTTTATTATTGGCTACGGCATTTGGAGAAGTAGGAACAGCAACAAAGATATGAAAACCTATTTGTTGGGTAATAATAAAATGGGTTGGTTGAGCATTGGTATTTCTGTAATTGCCACTCAAGCAAGTGCCATCACGTTTTTATCTATTCCAGGACAAGCATTTTATGATGGTATGGGTTTTATTCAAATTTATTTTGGTCTGCCGATAGCTATGGTAATTCTTTGTATTACTGCCATTCCAATTTACCACAAATTAGGGGTTTACACTGCCTACGAATACCTCGAAAACCGTTTTGACCTCAAAACAAGAGCTTTAGCAGCATTTTTATTTCTCATTCAGCGTGGACTTTCTACAGGCATTACAATTTATGCACCATCTTTAGTCTTAGCTACAGTTTTGGGTTGGGATATTAATTGGACAGTAATTTTAACAGGCACTATTGTTACACTTTATACCTATTTGGGTGGTACAAAAGCAGTAAGTTATACACAGATGCAACAAACCATTGTTATTTGGATAGGGCTTTTTGCAGCAACCTATATTTTGATTAGTAATTTGCCTGCAAATATTTCCTTTTCAGATGTGGTGCATGTGGCAGGAAATATGGGCAAAACAGAGTTAATAGATTTATCTTTTGACCCTGCAGACCGTTATACTTTGTGGTCAGGCTTAATTGGTGGTGTTTTTCTATCTTTATCATATTTTGGCACCGACCAATCACAAGTGCAACGATATTTAGGTGGCGAAACTATTACCGAAAGCCGTTTAGGTTTATTGATGAGTGCCATAGTAAAAATTCCTATGCAATTCTTAATTTTATCTCTGGGAGTTTTGTTATTTGTATTTTATCAATTTGTGCCACAACCTATTTTTTTCAATGCCACAGAAGTTAAAAAAGTATATAATTCGAGTGAAAAAATAGCTTACCAAACCCTCGAAACCGAATTTCAAGCCGTTTCTCTACAAAAAACCAATGCCATACAAACTTATTTAACATTGCGAAAAGACGAGCCTAATAAACTAACAGAAATGTTGGCAACAATGAAACTCATTCAACAGTTAGACGAAACTTGCAAAAAATTACACAAACAAGCAGGCGAAATTATCAAAAAATCAAACAAAAAAGCAGAAACAAAAGATGCAGACTATGTTTTTATCTCCTTCATCACCAATTATTTACCCATTGGTTTAATTGGCTTATTGATTTCGGTAATGATTTCAGCCTCAATGTCTTCGGCTTCGTCTGGTTTCAATGCCTTAGCTTCGACGACGGTTATCGATATTTACAAAAGACTTATCAAAACCAATCAAAGCCCTGAACATTACCTAAAAGTATCCAAAAATCTTACTTTATTTTGGGGGTTGATGTGTATTTTATTTGCTATTTTAGTTAGTCGTTTAGATAATATGATACAAGCCGTAAATATTTTGGGTTCTTTGTTTTATGGAACTGTTTTAGGAATATTTTTGGTAGCTTTTTATATGAAAAAAGTGGGAGGAATGGCAGTATTTTGGTCGGCAATAGTATCCGAAACTATTATTTTGTTATGTTTTACCTTTTTTAACGATAAAATAGCTTATCTGTGGTATAATTTAATTGGTTGTATTTTGGTAATGTTTTTTGCTTATTTGCTACAAACCATTTATGAAAAAAACGACATGGATAGCTAAATTTGTAGTACATAGCTCTCCTTACAACAGTCGTAGAAACAAGTATATGTTAGATAAAAATCTATTTATTTTGGTCTAAAGTGTTTTATTGGTGCAATAAATCATGCACGGAACTGGAGTTCCGTACTACTATGCAACTTACATTAATAAGACAAAATAATCTCACCCTCATTCGCCTAAAGGCGAATATATTTTTGCTAACTAAGTTATATTATTTATCCTACACAATTCTACATAAATTTTGCAAATATCCTATATCAAAGTGTAATAATTTTATTACCTTTGCAAAAAAATAAAGTTATGGAAAGACCTGTTAGAGTACGTTTTGCACCCAGTCCTACGGGTGCTTTGCATATTGGAGGCGTAAGAACTGCCTTATACAATTATCTATTTGCCAAAAAACATGGTGGAAAAATGTTTTTGCGTATCGAAGACACAGACCAAGACCGTTTTGTGCCAAATGCCGAAAAATATATTCAAGATGCTTTGGAATGGTGTGGAATAAAACTCGACGAAAGCCCTTGGCATGGTGGCGAATTTGGACCTTACCGCCAATCCGAACGTAAAGACGCAGGAATTTATACGCAATATGCACAGCAATTGGTGGACGAGGGCAAAGCCTATTATGCCTTTGATACCAAAGAGGAATTAGACGAAATGCGTAAAAGATTAGAAGCTGCCAAAGTAATTGCACCACAATACAATGCAATTACCCGAACAACTATGAAAAATTCTTTGACATTGCCCGAAGATGAGGTAAAAGCAAGAATTGCAGCAGGAGAACCCTATATTATTCGTATTAAAATTCCAAGAAAAGAAGAAATCCGTTTTCACGACCTTATTCGTGGTTGGATAGTGGTACATTCGGCAACTTTAGACGACAAAGTCTTGATGAAATCAGACGGAATGCCAACCTATCACTTAGCAAATATTGTAGATGACCACCTTATGCAAACCACTCATGTAATTCGTGGGGAAGAATGGTTGCCTTCTGCACCTTTGCACGTTTTATTGTACCGTTATTTGGGTTGGGAAGACACAATGCCACAATTTGCACATTTGCCTTTGTTGCTAAAACCTGATGGCGAAGGAAAATTAAGCAAAAGAGATGGCGATAAGTTTGGTTTTTCGGTATTTCCATTAAAATATCAAGACCCCGAAAATCCCGAAAATTCTTCGTCTGGATTTAGAGAAGACGGCTATATGCCTGATGCTTTTATTAACTTTTTGGCGTTTTTGGGTTGGAATCCTGGTACACAACAAGAAATATTCTCGATGGACGAACTTGCAGAGGCATTTACGATAGAAAGAATTGGAAAATCAGGCGTAAAATTTGACATCAATAAAGCAAAATGGTTTAATCAACAATACATCAAAGCAAAACCAGATGCGGAATTAGCAAATTATTTATTAGCCGATTTGACTAAAAATAATATTGCTTGTACACCCGAAAAAGCTGCCAAAGTGGCGAGTTTGTTGAAAGAAAGAGTAGTTTTTCCAAAAGATTTTTATACAGAAGGTAAATATTTTTTCGAAATGCCAACAAGCTATGAAGAAACCGTAGTAGCCAAAAAATGGAATGATGAGGCAGTAAACGTATTGCAAACCTACAAAAATGCTTTACAAAATGATACACAAGTTTTAGATGCTGCCCACGCAAAACATCTTATTCACGAAATTTTAGATGCCAAAGGTATCAAAATTGGTGCAGTAATGCAGGCTATTCGTTTGGCAATTACAGGCGTAGGTTCAGGGGCAGATTTAATGGAAATTATTGCAGTTTTGGGCAAAGAAACCGTTTGTTTACGAATAGACAATGCAATAAATACCTTGAAAGATAGAGTATTACTAAAAGCATAAATTACCTAATGTAAGTTGCGTAGAATGTACCGCACCCTTTAGGGTGCAAGGTTTTTTTACTAATAAAAATTAATTAGTTTTATCCAAAGATGTCATCTTTTTTTCAAAGATGACATCTTTATGTTCTGTTTTTTATAAAATTATTTTAGTTTTAGTATAATAAAAAATTATTAAAGAATGTAGCATAGAATTTAGTCAAGGATGCCTCACAGCAATTCCCACTTTGAGATATGTAACTCATTGATTATCAATGCTTATTTATTCATTATTTTTCCCATTTTA
The DNA here is from genome assembly GCA_044348925.1 of Bernardetiaceae bacterium. GTDB lineage: Bacteria > Bacteroidota > Bacteroidia > Cytophagales > Thermoflexibacteraceae > JAAFKA01. The sequence continues at coordinate 223 of JBIKRY010000365.1, read as the reverse complement.
GGTAATTCATTGATTATCAACAAATTACTAAATGCAAAAAAACGAGTTAAATACTTGATTATCAATTAATTAGTCAAAGTGGGAATTGCTGGATGCCTCCAGCAATTCCCACTTTGGCAATTCAATGGTCAATTTTTTATATTTCTATAATTTAAAGCAAGTTAATATTTTATGCGAAAAAGTTTTATCCCTAAAAAAAGTCCTTACTTTATAGCAGAACTAT
>JBIKRY010000097.1:0-14824 GCA_044348925.1 Bernardetiaceae bacterium | reverse complement strand
TCTTTTTCAAAATATTCGTAACCACCACGTCCACCCAATTTGAGTTGGTCATTGATATTAAAACTCCAATCTATGTTGAAAGTGTAACTTTCTTTAGGTTTTAAAGGTTTTGGCAATTCAACACGCATCATCGTTTTGTTAATCAAAAAACGAAGTGCATTTCCATTAGCATCTTTTACTGCAATTATTTTATATCCACCATCAAAATTATAATCTGATGTTAAATATTGCAAAGTTCCAAAATTAGTTTTGTCATTTAAACTTCCGTTTTGGGTTTTATATGTTTCAGATTCTTTGCTAAATACGTTTTGGTCAAGTTGCAACCACAGATATTGCAAAACGTCTGGTGATTGGTTTATATAGGTAATAGCTTCTTTTCCTGTTGCAGATTGTTTTTGGTCGTCAATTTCGATTTGAATATCGTAATCGGCTTTTTGTTGCCAATATTCGTGTCCTGGTGAGCCTGAAGCAGTTCTGTAGGTATTTGGTGTAGGCAATTCTGTACCTAATTGCCTAAATTTTGACCTGTCTGTAGATTCTAATTTTTGTGCTTGTGCTTGGTATGCAAAGCTACAAGCAATGCCAAGTAGTAAAATGATTTTTTTCATGGTAATAGACATTATTAAGGTTTGTAGCATAGACTTTAGCAATCTATCATGGTCTAAGGTAAATTTTTACAAATTACAAGGCTTTTCATAAATTTTGCAATTTATTAACAGACTTTAGCAAAAAGATGTAATCTTTTACAAAGATTACATCTTTTTGTGTGTTTATTGCTGGAATTTTTTTATTTTTTCTTTACCAAACTTGCTGTCAAGGTAGCTTCGCTTACCAATGTACCAGCTACATACGCCTGCCCTTTCATTTTTGCAATTCCTCGTTTAATTGGTGTAATCAATTCGCAACGGAAAACTACAGTATCTCCAGGGACTACAGGTTTTTTGAATCTACATTCGTCTATAGCCAAAAAATATGTCCAATAATTGCCTGAATTTTCGGTATCTACAGTGTTTAGCAACAAAATACCGCCTGTTTGTGCCATTGCTTCTATTTGTAAAACGCCAGGCATTACAGGATTTTCGGGAAAATGCCCTGGGAAAAATGGCTCATTCATCGTAACATTTTTTACTCCTACTACAATCGAAGAATCCATTTGAATAATTTTATCTACTAATTGAAATGGGTATCTGTGTGGCAATATGGAATAAATTTGTGTTGCATTTAAAATCGGTGCTTGTTTTGGGTCATAAAACGGTGCATTGCTTTGGTGCGACACTTTGCTAATAAGACGTTTTATTTTTTTAGCAAAAGCCACATTTGCAGCATGACCAGGACGTGCTGCCAAAATCTGTGCTTTCAAAGGTCTGCCTACCAATGCCAAATCTCCAACCAAATCTAATAATTTATGGCGTGCAGGTTCATTTGGATAACGTAATTCTACATTATTCAAAATTCCTTCTTTTTTTACTTCTATTTTAGGTTGTTTGAATAAACTTGCCAAATAATCTAATTCATTTTCTTCTACTACTCTATCTACAATTACAATAGCATTATTCAAATCTCCGCCTTGAATTAAATTATTTTTGAACAACATTTCTAATTCGTGTAAAAAACAAAAAGTACGGCACGAAGCAAATTCTTTATAAAACTGTGAAATATCATTTAAAGATGCGTGCTGACTTCCCAAAACAGGCGAATTATAATCTACCATTACCGTAACTCGATAATCATTGAGTGGTAAAGCTGCTATTTCTACATTTCTTTCGGGTTCGTGATAAAATACGCCTTCAGGCAATTCAAAGAAATTACGAACTACATTCTGCTCTTCTATTCCCGCAAATTCTAAAGCTTGCATAAATTGAATAGAACTTCCATCCATAATTGGTGGTTCAGGTCCATCTAATTGAATAAGCACATTGTCTATTTCCAAACCTACTAAGGCAGCCAAAGTATGCTCTACAGTATAAACTCTTGCTCCTCCTTGTTCGATGGTAGTACCACGTGAAATATCCACCACTAAGTCTGCGTCTGCATCTACTGTTGGTTGTCCTGCTACATCAATTCGTTGAAATTTGATGCCGTGATTCGGTGGTGCAGGCAGAAAAGTCATATTTGCACTTACCCCAGTATGTAATCCTACCCCCGAAACGGTAACTGTCTTTTGTATTGTACGTTGTTTCTGATTCATTTTATTAAATTCTTGTGCAAAAATACACAAGGAATAAGGTTTTCAAAGAAAGAATATATCTTTTTGCAAAGATGATATTTTTTTTTGGGTTTCTATCTCTTTTTTCCAATTTTTTCTACACGAAATATAGTTTAATATAGATTATTAAATTCTGTAGCATAGACTTTAGTCTGTGCTTGTAAGTCCTTGATTATCAATAATTTAAAAGCACAGACTAAGGCGTCTCAGACTAAAGTCCAATGCTACAAACCTTAATAACGTCTAATTAGAAATATTTTTTTTACTTCAATCCAAACAAATTGTGTAGTTTGTTTATAATTCTTTTCGCAGTCTTGCCACAGGAATATTTAGTTGTTCTCGATATTTTGCAACTGTTCGGCGTGCTATGTTGTAGCCTTTTTCGTTGAGCATACTTTCGAGTTTGTCATCAGAATATGGGTGTCTTTTGTCCTCATTTTCGATAATTTCTTTCAAAATATATTTTACCTCTTTGCTACTTACGTCTTCTCCCGAATCTGTAGAAATACTTTCAGAAAAGAAAAATTTGAGTGGAAAAATACCAAAATCTGTTTGAATAGACTTACTATTGGCAACTCTGGAAACGGTAGAAATATCCATTCCTATTTCCAAAGCAATATCTTTGAGAATCATTGGGCGAAGTTTACTTTCGTCCCCATCTCTAAAAAACTCTTTTTGATAGGTCAAAATGGCATTCATAGTTCGCAAAAGTGTCTGTTGGCGTTGTTTGATGGCATCAATAAACCATTTTGCTGCATCTAATTTTTGTTTGACAAACGTAATGGTTTGCTTCATTTTTTTGTCTTTTTTATCACTTTTTTCGTAGGTATCTATCATATCCGAATACGACCTACTTATCCGCAAATCTGGTGCATTGCGACTATTCAATACCACTTCATTTTTATTATTAACCGTTTTGAGGATAAAATCAGGTATAATATAGTGATTTTTGTTGCCAACACTTACTGTTCCACCTGGTTTTGGGTTCAGACGAATAATTACTTCAATGGCATCTTTCAAATCTTCTTCTTCTATATCTAATTTTCTTTCTATTTTTTCGTAATGTTTTTTGGTAAATTCCTCAAAATAGAGAGATAAAATTTTGATAGCATACAAAACTCCAAAATCTTTTTTATTTTTTCTGTCTAATTGTAATAGCAAACACTCTTGAAGATTTCTTGCTGCAATGCCCGCAGGGTCAAAAGTTTGTATTTTTTTGAGTATTTTTTCGGTTTCTATTTCATCGGTTTCTATGCCTTGATAAAAAGCCAAATCATTGACAATGCCTTGCAATTCTCGTCTAATATAGCCATCTTCGTCTATACTTCCAATCAGTTGTTCGGCTATTTTGTATTGTTTTTCGTCTAAATTTAAGTATCCTAATTGTGTCATCAGCCCTTCGGTCAGAGATTCGGCAGAGGCAAGTGGCATTTCTTTCTCCTCTTCGTCATAATTTTGCCCATCTCCTTCCATTTTATAGCCACTACTATCGTCATCTGCATATTCACTCATATTGACTTCGTAGTCGTCTGTTCGGGTATTTTCGTACTCAAAATCTTCTGTAGTACTTCCTTCATTGGTGGAATTTGCCCCATCAAAATCATCAAAATCTCTACTATCTTCAATAATATCCCTGTCAAATTCTCCCATCATATCCTCTTCTTTGTCTTTTTCACGTTCTTTTTCGCCATCTAAGCTCGTAAATTCGTCTTTTTCGCCTTCTTCGAGAGCAGGATTTATTTCAAGTTCTTCTTCTATACGTGCATCTAACTCGGCAGTTGGCACTTGCAATAGTTTGATAAATTGAATCTGTTGTGGAGAAAGTTTTTGGGATAAAGATTGAATTTGATTGAGCTTTTGCATAATTGAAGTTGTTTCAGTTGATTGTAACAAAAATAACAAATCAATTATAATAAAGCAAGAGTTTAGCATAAATTTTGCTAAGAATTTTTTTCTACCATTACGATTAACTTAGCCAAATTATATCTATGCACCTTGAAAAATAAGACATAAAAAAAGAAATTTTAGCCATATTATTTTGTATATCTTTTTTATTCCTTACATTTCCTTACAAAACTTACGAAGTAATAAGATACAATAAAATTATATTTTCCGTATATTTGCCTTTAGGCGAATGAGAAGGCAATTAGAAGGTGCATAGACCAAAGTTTGTAGCAAGTTTTCTGTAGAATAGTTACTATTTTTGTTTCCATTTAGCCTTTTTATTCGCCTGAAGGCGAATATCCGTTTGCTACCCAACTTAGATTATGCGAATTATTTTTTACGAATTAAATTTTACTATCATGAAAAAAACTTTTTTTTATACTTACCTCTTGCTAAGTTTTTTGCTCGGCTCTTGCAAAAAAAATGAAAATACAGAAAGCACAAAAATTAGTAATAGTACCAACACAACAGAAACAACAAATAATACTATTAGTAATACCGTTTCTGCTAAGACTATTCGTATTCAATATCAAGGCAATCTTTGGGCTACTCTCACTATGGAAGGCGAAAAAGCTGTAATTGTGTATGAAAATAAAAATATTTTGGTACACAAACGCAAAGACGACAAACGAAAATATGAAACAGATGGGGTAATTATCAAAGAAATCAAGTACAAAGAAGATGGTTTCAAGTTGCGAACTCCTGAAGGCAATTTGCTTTGGAAAGTAAAATTAGACGACAATAAAATTAAAATTAGTAATAATGAGGAAAATAAAAACCCTTTTGAGCTAAAAATGCATGAAAGTGGCAAAGCAAAAATAAAATTGAATGACACAGAAATTGCCGAATCTAAACTAAAAAATAACAAAATTGCTGTAGAAAGCAAAGGAAAAGTTTTTGAAATAGAAAACCAAACTTTTGACAAAGCCTACACTATTTTGGGTATAGAGGAAATTTTACCACAAGACCGTTTAATAATTTTAGTAGAATTATTGGAAAATAAATAAAAATTACTTAAACGCAACTATAGACTTCCAAAAGTATCTATAGTTGCTTCCGTAATACTATTCTTTACTCAAAAATCACTCGAATTGGTAATTCAGATTCTTCTCGCAAGTCTTCTACTTCCTCTTTCATTACATCATCATCTGTTTTAATAAACCAATTTACCACTGCTTCGCCTCCTTCGTCTATATAATCCTTTATCATTTTGAGCATAATAAGAATACATTTAGAGCTACTTGTATTCATATATTTGAGTCGCATATTTAGTGTTAGAGGCTTATTGATTTCGGTCATATAGTCCCGCAACCAAACATACAACGGGTCATAAAAGGCATAGGTTTTTTCTAAATAAGACTCACCTGAAATTTCACAAACACCTGTTTGCGAGATAAATTTTATTTCTGGGGTTGCAACATCTTCGCCAGCTTCTAATATAAGGTTTTCCATGTCTGTAGGTATCTATATGATAGTCAATGAGTTACGTTTTATGTTTTATTTGATGAACAAAATACTTATAATAAAATATAAAGATTTTCGTAATTAAAATAATATATTTGCAGAAAAACAAATTTATTAGACTATTTTTTTTATATTTTCTACAAAAAACCCAAAAACACTATATAAAATGGCAAATTTATCTACCAATGTATCGCCAAACATCACTACCGAAGTGCCTACAGACGCACAAGTTGCTCGGCAGTTGGCTTTGTTTTTATTAGAAATAGGTGCTGTAAAACTCAGTCCTTCCAAACCTTTTACATGGGCTTCGGGTTGGTTTTCGCCTATTTATTGTGATAATCGTTTAGTGCTTTCGTACCCCAAAATACGGAATTTTATTAAAGATGAGTTTTCAAAAATAGTGAAAGAGCAGTTTCCCGAAACCGAAATCATAGCAGGCGTTGCTACTGCGGGTGTGCCACATGGTATGTTGTTGGCAGATGCTTTAGATTTGCCCTTTGTGTATGTCCGTCCTAAACCAAAAGAACACGGAATGGCAAATTTGATAGAAGGCAAAATTGAAGTTGGCAAAAAAGTATTAGTGGTAGAAGATTTAATCTCGACTGGTGGTAGCAGTATCAAGGCTGCAAAGGCTATTTCGGAGGCTGGAATGCCTGTGATTGCTATGCTTGCTATCTTTAGCTATGGTTTTGAAGTAGCAAATGAGGCTATGCGAGAGGCAAATATTAAATTGTGTTGTCTTGGCAATTACCAAAATTTATTGATAGAAGCCGTAGCAAAAGATTATATTGCAGAAGAAGAAATGGCTTCGTTGCAAGAATGGCGAAATAATCCAAGTGGGTGGAAAAAATAAATGTATAATTAAAATATGTAATATGCTGTAGTGTGTATTTTGACACACTACAGTTATTTTTGTTCAAAATTTATTTTTTGAGAATTTCCTCCCCATTTTTAAATTCCCTCTTTCGCAACAAACTGCCATCTACATCATAATATTTCCAAGTGCCATGCCTCTCATCATTTTTGTATTCTCCTTTGATTTTGTGCTTGCCATCTTCAAAATATTCATAATAATAGCCATTTTTCATACCATTTTTAATTTTTGCCTCGATACGCATCTGTCCATTTGGAAAACGGTATTCATATTTATGTACGTCTAAGTCTTCGAGAATCAACTCTGTTTCTTCGGGCATTGCCAATGAATCTGTGAGTGTACTAGTAATAGGTGCAGGCTCTTGCAATAAAGTTGCATCATCTGTAAAAGAAGTTAGGGCTTGTGTAGCAAAAAGTCCATCTTCCTCACTTAATTGAAAACCTATTTGTTGAAAACAGTTGATATAGTTACGATTTTGCGACATTTTTTGCCACGTTTCGGCACTTACTACATTTTTGAGATTTTGGTGCAAAATTGGAGTTTTTGCATACACAAAAATATTGGAAGCAGACCTAAAATTTTCGACAAATGGTACAAAATCTGGAGATTTTGCCAAAGTATTACCTGCCACATAATCATTAATAATATTTTTGATAGTTTGCGGGTGATTACTAAAAATTACATAATCTTCGATAATCGTAAAATAAGGTTTCTCTATGTTTTCAAAAAAACTACCCATAAACATTCTAAAAAAACCTTTGACAGACAAAAAGTTAATTGGATAGCCATTGTAATTTATTTCTCTAAACTTCACAGGGGTTCTTTTGCGAATTTGTTGGGCAATAAATGTTAGGTTTTCGCTGGCTTTTGCAATATTTTTTGCTTTGAAAATCAAGGCAAGTTCGTTGTTTTTGCCCAAACCTTTTGCCTGCGTCTGCACTACACAAATTTCTTCGCCAATCCACGAAATAAAATTTTCCTTCACATGGATTCCTAAAAAACTTTCTGCTCTTTCCACATTTTTTTTATACCCTTCATATTCCTCATTATTTTTCATGGTATTTTCAAATTCCTCAAAAAAATAGCTAAATTCCTTACAACCCAAAGACATATAAAAAGCTGTTCGTTGTGGAATAACTGTTTGGGCTTGCAATTTGCCACGTCCTGTTAGCATTAAAGCCTTAAGAAAAGAATTTGCCGAGTCGTTGATATTCGTAAAACCATTCATTTCGAGGAGTTGCCCTTGTTGTGCAAGACGAAAATTTACGCCTGTAAATCGTAAAGTATTTCGCAAAGATTCTGCATATTCGTTGTCTGTTGGCAGATAACAACGCAAATATTCTTGTAAATATTTGTACTGAAAATAGACACGAAATAAACCAGAAGTGCTTACTTTTTGATTAATTTCAATAAAAAAAGGATTATTAGCAATAATTGGCAAATCTTTTTCATCTATTGCCGACTGAATTAGTTTTTCTTGAAAAGAACATAACAAAAGATTTTCAATAAAAGCTACATAAATTACAGATTTATCTATAGTATTTTGAAAGGTATGAATAGTAAATTTTTTATATTCTTTTTGTTGAATCGTAAAATTTTTGATAGGCAACTTACTCAAATATTGTTGCACAAATTGTAATTTGGAGGCACTCCCCAAATCTACAATATTCAAAAAATCATACTCTTTTGGCTTGTAAATATGTGCTGAAGTTACTACAGTTCTTGAGCCAATTATTTGGAATAATTTTGGGTTTGCTTCAATTAATTCGCTAAGACTATTCGCAGCTTGCGTAAGTTCTGCAAAATAAGGCTGTTTTCGCAAATGATTCCAAACAGGGCTACTGCTAATAGTTCGCCAAGAATTGATAGGTTCATCTGTTTCGATAACATATACCGCATCTTGTGGAATCAAATACATTGCATTAAATCTTTGCTGCGGATACAAATAATCAAAAATATAATAGCCTATAATTAGCAAACTTAGGGTAAAAATAAAATAGAGAAAAGTTTTTTTCATTGGTTGATTGGTAATTGGTATGATAAAATTTGGAGTAAATTTTTGTTGGAATAGGTTTTGATTGTAGCATAGACTTTAGTTGGGGACGTCTTAGTCTATGCTACAGATTTAATAATATAAAAATATCTAATACCTAATTTATCGCAATAGTTTTTTGTCCCAAGTCATAGCCTCACTCAGTTGGTAATATTGTACGCCTTGTTCGGAGATATTAATTTCCACCATTCCTTTGCTAAATAATTGTTCTAATACTTTATGTGCATCTTCAATAGGAATTGCTAATTGTAATGCTACTTGTTGTGGAGTAATACTTGTATTTTTTCGCAACATTGTTTTCAATATTTTACGTTCTACTACGCTATTCCTTTTTAGCTTTGCGTTTTTGTTGCCTTTTTTGATGAGCCAAAAACTTGTGATTATAGGCACAATTCCCATAAATATAGTAAACATTAGCCATGGAAAACTAAAATCTTGCAAGAGAGAAAGTCCTGTAATTGTACAAGCAAGCCCAACCATGCCCAAAAATATACTAAAACCTGTTTGAAAAAAATTACTAATTGTAATACCTACTTCTTCTGTTTTAAATTGTAAGTTGTCGCCAATTTCGTCTATTGAAATTGGATTTTGTGGAGTTGCCATAGTAGATTTTGTTGAATAAATGAATAAAGATGTTGGTTATTTTGTTGCTTTGTAAATTGTTGTATGCAATGTAAGTTATGTAGATGTATTTTAACGAATAATATTTCTATGATGTTCCAAAAATAATAAAAAATATAAAAGAATCACAAAGCTACAAAAAAATTGTATTTTCCATTTGCTTATAAGTTATGCTTAGCCAAAAAAATCTTTATTTGGCAGGAAATATACACAAAAAAACCCACTTTTAGCATAAAAGCTAAAAATGGGTTCTTATTAGTTGTAATTATAGAAAATAGTAATGTAAACAATGCTATTATTTTATCTATTTATTCCAAGAAACTATGCGTAACAAAATCTAAAAAATAGTAAAAAAAATAGAGATAATTTGTTACGCAATATTTTTAGTAATTACTGTTTTGCTACTAATGAAATTTTTAATTCAAAATTATCATAGATAGTTTTGTCGCCCAAACCATCTAAAAAAGAACCTGAACCATATTGTACTTTGTAGTCTGTACGGTCAATCACTAATGTTGCATCAGCTTTTGCAGTATTTCCTTCGATAGTTGTATTGGCAGTAAATTTAATTTCTTTAGTAGTTTCTTTGATAGTCAAATTACCAACAACTTTGTAGTTGTTGCCACCTTGCCATACCACTTTTGTAGTTACAAATTTTGCTTTTGGGAATTTTGCAACGCCAAAGAAGTCATCAGCTTTCAAATGTCCTATTAATTTATCGCCGCCTTCGTTTGGTTTCAAATCTGTGCAAGTCATAGAATTCATATCTATTTCAAAGCTACCACCTGTCAATTTTCCATTTTCTACAGTCAAAGTACCGTTATCTACTTTCAATTCACCTGCATGAAAGCCTGTTACTTTTTCACCTTTCCATACTAATTTAGAGGCAACTTTATCTACAGTAAAAACTGCTTTTGTTTGCAAAGTAAATGCAGCCATAGTTAAGAATAATGTGAAAATACCGATAATTACGCTTATTTTTTTCATGATTTTAAGTTAGTTTTATTTTTTCGTTTACCTTAGAACAAAGGTAAAAAATAAAAGTTAAAATTACTTGTATCTACAAGTAATTTTAACTTTTATTAAGCAGTTTTTAATTTTTTTAACAAATAAAAATCATTTAACAAATATTCTACTAATTTTATTAAAGTTTTTAGGTTTTAAAATAAATTTTGAAAGAATATTTTAAATGCCAATAGAAAAAAGTAGTATAAAATATACCGTAGTCTTAGGAAATTGCCTAAAAACTACGGTATCATTACCAACTTTTTATCTATACAATTTATCGTAGTAGCTTGTAAAAATTGCGTTATATTTTTCCAACTCTTGTCCGTAAAATAATTCGCGTTTTTTTGCTCTTTCGATACGTTTTTTGAGTTTTTCTACTTCGTCTGTATTTGTGGCAGTGGAGTCTGTTTCTGTATCCACTACTTTTATGTCCAATTCGTTATTGGTAGTTTTGTCTAATTTTCGTTGCAAATTATTTGCAATTCCTGCTTCTCTTTCTGCTGCTCTTCGGTATCCTAACATAAGTTGCTGTAAAATCATTGTAGAATAATCTTTTAAGCTACCATTATTAAAGCCGTTGTTTTTGAGAACATAATTTAGGTTTTCGGTTGCACGTTTGGTCAAATCTTCTGCCAATGCCTTTGCTTTGTCATCTTTGCCAAGCAAATGATATACTTCTACATATTTTGGCAAATTGTAATCGTAATCGTATGGAATACTAAAATCAGGAATTTTGATAAGTGCCGAATCCAATATTTGTTCTGCTTCTTTTCGTTTTCCGTCCAAAAACATTTGCATTCCAAGTCTATAATAACATTCTCTTTCATTTGCTCCAAATTTGCGATATTCATCATCGTGATATGCTTTAGGATTTTCGAAGCCTCTGAATTGGAAAGTTTGCATATTTTTTGTCATAATATTCACATCTACCTCGCCCAATTCGCCATTCAAGGTTTCGGCTTTGATAGGTACAAAACGGTATGCCATACCTTCCATTTGCAAATAATTTCGCAATTCTAATTGCATAGACCTTGCCGAAGTGTTGTTAAAATAAATAGGTCTGTCCCAATTGGAAGTTGCTATCAAATCTAAAATCATCAAATCACTTTTATACAAAGCTCTTGCACTTTCTTTCATTTTGATATATACAGTATCTACGATGCGGTTTTGTTTTTCTTTTGGCACTACCCCTTTGGCAATAATTTCTTGTTTATTGATTGGTAACAACAAAGTTTTAGAGGGTAATGATGCCGTAAAACTGCCTCCTTGTAATTCTACCATTAAAGCCTCGTGTTTTGTTTTTACCAAACCTATGTATGCTTTTAAGTCAATACCATTTTTTACGGTAGTATTTTCGACATAAGGAACAAAATCATTTACCCCTGCTTGATAATTTTCAAAATTTAGGGTATAAGGCAATGGAGAAGATTCATAGACTTTTTGGCGACTTTGCTCTACATACCAATCTGTTGCAAAATAACTCAACACCAACACCCGCACATCTGTACGAAAGCCCTCCACATCTTGCACATACCACAAAGGGAAAGTATCATTATCTCCTCCTGTAAATAATACTGCATTTTTGGCACAACTGCGTAAGGTATTTTTGGCTTGGTCTATAGAATGATAACGACCACTGCGGTTGTGATTATCCCAACCTTTGAAACCCATCAACAAAGGTACACTAAGACTCAAAGCACCTGCTACTACAGGTCTGATAGTTTCGTTTTGAATTGTTTTTCTAAGCATTTCCATAATTGCCAATGCCCCAAAACCTATCCACATACAAAAAGCATAATAAGAACCTACATAGATATAATCTCTTTCGCGTGGCTCTACAGGTGGTGAATTTAAGTAAACTACAATGGCAACTCCTGTTAAAATAAACAATAAACCAATGATAATAAATCCTTTTTCGTCTTTTTTGAGTTGGTAGAATAAGCCAACTAAACCCAAAATCAATGGCAACATATAGAAATTATCTCTTGCTTTGTTATTTGCAATAATTGGAGGCAAGTTCTCATTGCTTGCAGTTGGCGAAAGCCAAGCAGCTTCTTTTTCATCACCATCTCTGCCCGCAAAATTCCACAAGAAATAACGCAAATACATGTGTCCAATTTGATATTTGAACATATAGTAAATGTTATTGATTAGGTTTGGTTTTTCTTCTGGAGTCATTCCTGCCCATGACCTATACAAGTCTGGGTGGTCTTCGCCCCCACTATACATACGTGGCAAAAGCACATTATCCGAATACACAGTTTCTGTACGTACATCATAGCCTTCGTATCTGTCTTTTCCTTTACGATATACCGAATCTCCTATTTTTGTATCTATTGGTTTAGACATAAAAGTACGTCCATATAATAAAGGTCTGTCGCCATATTGTTCACGTTTTAGATAAGACACAAAGGACATAGCATCTTGTGGGTCATTTTCGTCAATTGGTGGGTTAAAATTGGAACGAATAAGAATAATTGCATAGGAAGAATACCCAATCAAAATAAACGCAAAACCTACCGAAATAGTATTCATTAACACGTTTTGCTTTTTGATAGAGTACAAAATACTGTAAACAACCCCTCCCAAAAATAAAATTGTAAATAAAATAGCCCCAAAACCAAAAGGAAAACCAAATCCATTTTTAAAAAATATCTCAAATTTGCCTGCAATACTTGGTAAACCTGGTATTACCCCAACCATAATTATTCCTACAATCAATAAACTAATCAACATGGTAATAATAAAACCTTTTGGGGTTTGTTTTGCATATTTTTTGCTGTAATATATATAACCTAATGCTGGAATAGTTACCAAATTTAGTAAGTGGACTCCAATAGACAAGCCCATAATATAAGCAATAAAAATAAGCCATTTGTTTTCTTCAGCAGCATCTCTAATGGTATCCCATTTTAACATTGCCCATACAACAAAAGCCGTAAAGAAAGACGACATACCATACACCTCTGCCTCTACTGCCGAAAACCAAAAAGAATCCGAAAATGTATAAGCTAATGCACCTATAGCACCTGTTACTATCAACGAAAGTTGTTCGCCAAGTGTATAAATTTCGTTGCCATGTCCGTCTGCGTCTTCGAGTGCTATTTGTGGTTTTATTATTTTTTTTGCAATTAATACGATAGACCAATACATAAATAGAATGGTAAAAGCACTGGATAATACCGAAACCATATTAATCCAAAAAGCTACTTTTTCTACATTACCAAAGGATAAAAAAGAAAATAACCTACCAATAAGCAAAAAAAGCGGGGCACCTGGTGGGTGTGGAACCATTAATTTGTAAGACACTGCGATAAATTCGCCACAATCCCAAAAACTTGCAGTATCTTCTACTGTTAATGTATAAACAGTGGTTGCGATGGCAAAAATTACCCACCCAACAATATTATTTAATTTTTTGAAAGTCATTATCTTTTATAATTATAATTGAATAATTGAGAATTTTAATAAGATAGTATTTTAAGAAATTACGGAAAATCAATGATAAATCATTTTAAAAACTTGCGAAGGTAGTAAATAAATTTAGCTATGAAAACAAATTAACTATTTTTTAGTATTTCCGCATCAAAATATTTAATTTTTTGTACTACTTAAGCACCCAGAAATACGAAGTTAAACGAAGAAATATTAGGTGAAACTTAGTGTTTCTTCGTGCCTAAGTAACAATAAAGTTAGCAATATATTTTTAATATACATAAAATTATAGTTAAAAAAAAATTGATGTAGAAATTCTAATAAAAATAAAATGCTTTTGAGTATCTCATTTTTATTTGTTAAACTTGCAATTCGAAATAAGTAGTATTCATTTGTTAGTATTCTCTAATGGTCAAGCCACTCAAAACTTTATTATTGCTTTTTTATATAGCTTGTATAAGTACCGTAATTATGGTCTTGTCGCCTCAAGAAATTTTTTTTGGTGATGAAATTAGTATGAAAGTATTTACGTTGCCCAACTTTTCTCAACAAACACCAGAAGAAACAGAAACGGATATGACAGAGTTTTTGCAAATGCAAGCCAAACTCGATAGTATTGCCGAAATAAAAGAAAAACAAGCTATACATTATCAAGATTCTTTAGACAAACTAAATAAAGAAAATCTTGCAAATGCAAATAGCAACAAAGAAATGTATGCCCAAAAAGAAAAAGAAGAATATATAGGCACAGTAAAATACCCAATAAAATATCCTGATAGTACCAATTATGTATTAGATAAATTTTTTGCGTCTTTACAAAATCTTAGCGACAAACCCGAATTATTGCGAATTGTGCATTATGGAGATTCGCAAGTAGAAGGCGACAGAATTACAGACTATTTGCGAAATCGTATGCAAAACCGTTTTGGAGGTTGTGGCGTAGGTTTAGTACCGTTATTGGAAAGACAGGCATTTCGCAGTACAATTAGTTCTGATGAATCTGATAATTGGAACAAATTTGCAGTTTATGGCAACGTACAAAGCAAAGCCAACAGACCTTATGGCGTTTTGGCTTCTTATTTTCGTTTTGCGTCCCCTTTGCAAAAAGATTCGACAGGAAAAGGAATATTTAGGGCTTGGGTACGATATAAAGACACAGGACTAAACGGAAAAGCAGACAAAAGCACCAAAATTGAAAATTTTAAAATTTTATATAATA
>JBIKRY010000364.1:0-4180 GCA_044348925.1 Bernardetiaceae bacterium | reverse complement strand
CAAGATTGTGAAGAATGTGGAACAGCTATGGAAGGCAAACGAAAAGGTACAAAATACTGCTCAAAAACTTGTAGTATGACAGCACAAAAACGCCGTAGAAACCAAGAGTACAAAGAAAATATGCAAGCAAAACCAATTACCAAAACCAATTACCAACAAAATTATCAAAACCCTAATTATCAATACAATAGTAGAGAATTTGATAATTATAATGCAAAATTACACGGTGCAAATAACGTGGATAATTTTGAGGACTTGGATAATTTTCAGTCTGGAGATAGTTATGTCTTTGCAACTACGCCTGTGCATAGCAAACATATTGTATATGAAAAACCTGAAACAAAGATAGAAATAGATAACAAAGACCTTTTATTTTCTTGTGAAAATTGCGGGAAAACAAGCAGCAAACGCAAACACCACAGCAAATATTGTTCGGAAAATTGTAGAATTTCGGCACGTAGCAAACAAAAATCAAATTTTATTATTCAATATGATTCTTTTGATAGCAACGGTTGTATAGAATGGACAAATCCGCAACAAAAAAATTAGCTTACTGATTTGACAAAACTTAGCCTTACAGAAATTCTGTAAGGCTATTTTATTGCCAAAAATTAGATATATTCAAATTTGTAGTTTGATAACGACATTTAAAATTTGTAAATCTTTTGTCATTTTTCACTCCGTTCAACACAACAAATTAATTAGTTTCTTATCAAATATAGACTTTAAACGGATAAGGTTAGCCCCAAGTTTTGTGAATAAATGAGCTTTTGCAAATACAATTATATTTTAAATACCCAAAATAATAATTTTCCTAAAAATTTAACATACCATAACACCCAACTTAGGAATAAAATACTACCTTTGCACCGCAATTTTGCAATCACGTTTTTATTCATCTACGTATGAAAAAATACCTTTTATTACTACTGCTACTTTTGGCTTGTATCCACTCCCAAGCACAAACTACAGACAGTACAAAAACAAAAAAAATAAGCAACCACATAGGGCTAAATACACAGTTTGCCCAAGATGGTTTTTTTAACCCAAATGCAAGAACTCCCCTGCAAATGATGTATAAAAGACAAAATAAAAAAAATAATGGTGCATGGCGTGTGGGCTTAGGGGCGTATTATAGAGTAGAAGAGGCAACTTGGACATCTTTGCGAGATGTAGGCTCTACCTATTATTTTAATGGCAATTTTTCTCTTGGCTATGAATGGCAAAAACCAATAACCAAAAAATGGCTAATTTATTATGGCGTAGATGCTAATTTGGCTTGGCAATACAAAAAATTTGACGGAGAAAGAGATTTCGACATAGTTATAAATGGGGTCTTAATTAAACTCAACGGTTTTGACGAAAACTATACCCTTACACCTGCTATTTCTCCATTTTTAGGAGGACGTTTTAATTTGGGTAATCATTTTTATATTGCTACAGAATTTTCTTTGCAACTACATCAAGCAAAAAATCAACAAAGCATACGTTTTGAAGGTAGAGGAGCAGGTGCTAAAGGAGATGTAAATTATAGCAATTATGGTTTTTCAGTTAAACCATATGGTGGTATATATCTTTTTTATTTAATTTAGTTCTCTATTTCTTTTCACACTTTAAATTTTACTACAAACCATGAAAAAGATACTCTTATTGTTAGTTTGTTATTGGACTTTGTCCAATATGTATGCACAAACTACAGACAGTACAAAAACAAAAAACTACCGCAACCACATAGGGCTAAATACACAGTTTGCCCAAGATGGTTTTTTTAACCCAAATGCAAGGACACCTTTACAACTTATGTATAAAAGACAGAACAAAAAAAACACAGGTGCATGGCGTATAGGGTTAGGTATATTTTATTCGGTAACTGATGACTCCAATGCTATACCCAAGCAAGTAAGTTTCTATGCTGCTTACAGGGGACTACATTATGACTGGCGAGGGCATTTTTCGCTGGGCTATGAGTGGCAAAAAACCATAAGCCCCAAATGGAAAATCTATTATGGCATAGACAGCCGAATAGCGTGGGACTACCAAAAATTTGTAGGAGAAGAAACAGCTTCCATTACCCTGAATGGAGGTAGTCCTAATATATCTACAGGTTTCGATGAAAAATATGTAATAAATCTTGCTCTAAAACCCTTTATAGGGCTAAGACTACAACTAAGCAAAAGATGTTATCTTGCTACAGAAGCCTTGTTACAAGTTCATTATGAAAATAACCAACAAAATATACGTTTTTATACACGTGCTGGTACATTAGGTAAAGGAGATATAAATTATCGTAATTATGGTTATTCTTTAAAGCCTTATAGTGGTGTATATCTTTTTTATTTACTTTAATTTATTCATTTTCAATTATTTAATTTTATGAAAACATTATCTTTATTTTTTGTAGGCTTCTTGTTAGCCACAAACTTTTTATTTGCCCAATCGCAAACGGCTTCTTGGGCTTTATTAACTGATAATAAGGGCAATGGTGTTTGCCCTAATACACAACTAATTTACTCTGCCTATGTGAAAGATTTACCTGTCAACTATACTTTTGGCTGTAGATTTCAGTGGCGTGTAGAAGGTGGATATTTCCCACTTTATAATAATGCAACTTCTGCTAATACACAAACAATCCCAAGAATTGATGTTGTGTTCAACACCAATGCAAGTACTGCAAAATTATATTTAACAACAACAGGCTGTGATACAACAAAATCAAATACCCCAAAAGAGCAACCTTTTGATATTTTCCTTCGCACCGTTTCCACCGAAACACCAACTGTTAGTGGAACTTCGCCTTTGCAAGAACAAAAAGGAATTAGACCTGCTACCTTGACCGTCAATCGGGTGCAAGTGCCGAATACAGGGCAGTGGGGAGATATTTCGGGCATTACTTCCTCTATCTATGCCGACGCATACGAATGGACTTTGCCCGCTAATCGTCCCAACTGGTATTTTCCGAGCAACCCTATGCAAAGAGTTATAAGAACTTCAAGTCCTACGGTCAGTGTCATGCTTGATGCCCTCAATGCAGGCGAGGTGTCTGTGCGAGCAGTCATTAGTACTTGTGTTCCTAATAATTTTAGCAAACCTTTATCTTTGCCTATCGAAAGAATTACGCCAAGTATAGGTGCTATTAGCACTACCAATAGCCGAAATTTGATTACTACAGATGGCAAAATTGCTTGTGCTACAGTAGATACTATCACTTTGACAACAACGCTACCACAAGGTTTAACTGCCCGACACTACAAATGGCGTTTTTCGGCTGCTCAAGGAGCTTGGAAATTTATTAGCCCTACTGGTGCTTTGCAAGATACTTTAACTACTTTTGCCCCTACTGCCAAAGCTGTAAGCACTGCAAACACAGAACCCACTATCGGCGTTTTGGCAAATATTAATTATAGCAATGCGATGTTTGAAAACTCTAAAGAAAGTTTTATAGCTATTAAAATAAATCGCATACAAGCAAAAATTAGTTCTGCTACTGCCAAAAAATCTGATTTATGTTTGGGTGAAATTGCAGGCACTATCATTAGCACTGTTGGGCAAAATGCTACCAGTTTCAGCTATGAAAACCTAAGTCCTCGTACTATTTCTATTATTGCCAACCCAACGGATAACAGTTGCCTTGTAACAACTATTAGTGCAGGCGTTGGACAAGTCAAAGTAACTGCTATCAATGCTTGCGGTATTGGCGAAAGTAAAATTGTGCAAATAGGTATTTATGAAGGAGCACCGTTTAATTCGGGTGTATTTAACCAACCAAAAGACCCTTATTGTCCTAATCAAGTAAGTAGCGTAGTAATAGAAGAAGTACAAAATACCATTTCCTATCAGTGGATTTCTTTGTCAAGAGATATGTTTGTATCGGGCTATGGCACACAAGGCTATATTATACCACGTAAAGAAGGTAATCATTCGTTTGCGGTTATTACCAGCAATCCTTGTGCATCAGATACAACTATTTATCAAATTTATGCAAATTACAGAACTTGTGGTTTGCAACCATGGCAAAACCAAGTTGCTATTTATCCAAATCCTGTGCAAGATGTCATGAATATCATTCTGCCAAGCCTATATAGCGAAACCCTATCTATCAAATTATATGATGCTATGGGACAAGTTCGCAAAACAGTGCCTTCACAAAATATAGACCTACAAACCAATACAATTAGCTTTT
>JBIKRY010000096.1:0-14883 GCA_044348925.1 Bernardetiaceae bacterium | reverse complement strand
AATGGGCATTGCTAATGCTCAAAAAATTACCTGAAAAGATTAGTATAAAGAGAAAACGAAAAAAGGCACACAAAGATAATGAATACCTCAAAAAATTATTGACCTAAATTTTGATGCGGAAAACCTATATAAATTTGCAAATTCTTTGGTATCTTTTGAAAGTATAATTTTTGCGATTTCTTGCAAAAAAGCACCATTTCCACAACTATTATCAATAATTTTTCCTTTGCCTGTGTATGCAATTTCATTGAGCATAAATTTTACAACAATTTCAGGAGTAAAAGTTTGCCCTAAATTTTTATTTCTTTGCATTTTCCAAATATTGATAAAACCTATTATCTTGTAAATCAGCCATTTGCACATTAAAATACAAACAAAAAACTAATTTATTCATTTCTTCAATAATTTCTGTCTGCCTTGTTTCATCAATAACAATTTGATTTTTGAGGATTTGTAAACTAATTTCTCCGACTTGCCATTCTGTTTTTTCTACAAAATTAGCTACCAATTCCTTAGCTTTTTTGATTTTACATTTCGTTATATTTTCTCCATTAATTAGCAATAGAAAGTCATTTTGAACTTCTATTTTATCAAATTTTTGCATCATTACATTTTTAAAATCTACAAAATCACCAAGTTTTACGTTTTCGAGATTTAATAAATCTTGTGAAAGTGAAATTAATTTAGTTTTTATAGCTTGATTTTCAGATGTAATAATTGGAACACGAATGAAGTTTTTTATGCGTGTTAAAGTCATAAACATACCATATTTTTCATCATCAAGCATAAAAAATCCTTTCATTATTTGCATAGTAATTGGCGAATTTAGCAAAGCAAAAAGATAAAATAATTCTTCTTTATGATTTGAAAAAATACCCAAATAATTATTGCCTTGCAAAATCAATTTTCTATCAGAAAAGTGAAAATGTTTTGCAAAAAGTTTACGCCAAATGATTTTATATTCTTGTTTAAAAACTGTTAAGCCTTGACTGCCTTGCAACAACTCAATAGGTTTTTCAATGTCGTAATATTGATGATTTACACTCAAATTAAATCTTTTTGTATTCACATTATCTACAATTTCATATTCATTTGTATTGTTAATATTAGTTCCTGTTATTAAATTTTCGTCTAAAACAACACCACCATCAAAATAAAAACGATGCCCAAAACTGTGTTCTGTAACTTTATGTGTTGCATAAATGGCAAATTCCTGCGTATTTTGTTGATAATTGTCATAAAAATCTATAAAATCAGCATCTGACTTTAAAAAATTCCAATTACGAACATTTGTTCTTAATTTTTCTTGTGGAATTTTAAAACGGTTTGTTTTTTTATTTTGCCTAATATTTTCTAAACATTCATCAATAGTATCTTTGCTATCCAAATAGCAAATAATCTCTGTTTCGTGTGTGGGCAAAGGCATAGATTTTTTCAAAACCAAAATAATACTTGACGTTGCAACGGTTCTATTTTGCTTTAAACCACGCCCAATAAACATTTTAGATTTGAAAATTATCAACTTTTCAACGGTGCAATAATTCGATAAATGATACCGCAAAACGTCATAATCAGGCTCAGTAAGTATGGTTTGTGGAATAATATAACATAATTTTCCACCTTCTTTTAACAAACCCAAACCTAATGAAATGAAGAAAGCATACAAGTTTGGTTTGGGTGCATATTTCTTAGGACTGTTCGGAATGCTATGTAAGTTTATTCCATAAACATCACTTAATTTTACTTTTTTCTCTTTGATAAACTCAAAAAATAATACTTTTTGCGAAGAACTTTCATTGTAAGAAACATAAGGCGGATTTCCAATAACATAATCAAACCTATATCTGTCTATATTTGGTTGATTTTCAAGGCTTTGCTTCAATTCTTTCAAATTATCGGCATCTCGAATATGACTTTTATAGTCAAGATTAATGCTACTAAAATCCAAACTCATTTGTCCTTTGCTCTTAATTTGTTGCTTTTGCACATCATACAACGTATTTTTTACCGCAGTATCCAAAAATTCTGCAATACTATCTTTTGTCTTAAAAACCTTAATTTTTTTCTCCAAAGGATTGGTATAATTTTCGGCAATAATAAAAGGCAACATTCGCATAATAATTCCCATTTCTGCCAAATACAAAGGAAAAGCCGACACATCAAGCCCAAAAACATTTTCATTGACTAAATTTTCTATTTTTTTACTAATTTCTCTACTTTTTACACCTGTTAGGCTTGCATTTTCTTGACTTTCAATGATATTTCGCACCGCACTGTATAGAAAAGTACCACTGCCACAAGATGGGTCAATGATAGAAATTTTATCTTTTTCGCTATTTTCTGCTAATTCTTTGCCTAGATAACCAAGTTCGTCAAGCATAAAATCTGTAACTTCGGGAGGCGTAAAATATTGCCCTAAATTTTCATCATACAGTTGTTTGAGGTAATTTTCGTAGATAAAACCAAAAATTTCATTGCGAATATTAGCAAAGGAATACCGTTTGATAAACACAAAAATATCTAACCAAGCCGTAACATCTGCTAATTCTTCGTTAGGTTTGGTCAAAATTTCCTCTAATTTTTCGTTAATAATTTCTTGTTCTGCCTTAAAAGGTCTGTAAACATTTTTAGATACAATTCCGCTAATTGCTTTTGTTACCACTAAAATACTACTGTATGTATTGCTTGTAAGGTTTTGCTCAATTCTTGTGATTCTTTGTTCAAAATCTACTTTAAAATCTCCAAAACTATTGTCTGCTAAGGTTTTATACAAAATAAATTGAATGAGATAAGCATAAGTAATTTCTATACTTGCTTTGTCATCAGAAGTTTCGAAGTATTCTTTTAAACGCAATTTATTTCTAAAACTATTTATTAAAGTTGTAATATCTGTAAAGAAATTTTGACGATTTTCTTCATTATTCAAATCATCTTCAGTGATTGGAGTTTTTACTCCCCCTTCGGGGGTTGGGGGGCGAAAAAAGCCTAAATAATAGTTCAGAGGTTGTGTATATTCTTTCCAAAACTCTAAAAACAGTGTAGTTTCTTCTAAAATCTGCGTTAAAGTGAATTTTTTAATAGGTACTTTGCCAATATAAAACCACCATTCATAGCCATCAGTCAAAATTCCTGTTTTCTTATCCCAGACTAATTGATACTGAAAAAGTTGCTTTTCGCCAATTTCTATATTACCAAACCTCTCTATTTCCATTGGCACAATTATTTGTTCATCTACATAAATAATTACATCAGCACGTTTAGACTTTTTTGCTTTTTCTTCCAAAAATTCGTTGCTACGGTTTTCGTCTTTTGTGCTAAGGTTTCCCTCTCGTAAATTGAATATTTCGGAACATTGCAACAGTTTTTTTACAAAAAGTTGCACGCCACTCCCAATTTCTTGAGTTTGGTAAGCCGATTTTTCTTTTTTCCAAAGGTCTTTTAGATTTTGAATAGAAAGCATAGATTGAATAATTTGGTGCAAGTTCGTAAAAAAACTTGATAACCTATAGTTTTTTTTGAAAGATTAAGTAATAAGACATAATAAATGTACATTCGCCTTCAGGCGAATTGCTTGTTAATCAATTCATTCGTTTGAAGGCGAATGCACTTTAAATTTGTCTTATTAATCGTAGATTTAATTTTAAAATTATTTTTTTTAAAAATTAGCTAATTTTATTTTGTCAAATAGAAACAGTCTATAAAAAATAAAAAAAGGCTTGTTATTTGCTAATAAACTTTATACATTAGCAAAACCAAGCCAAAACAACCCAAAACAACTCTTTGTATGTCGATAATAGATGAAGAACAAACCCTAAGTACAAGGCAGAAAGCCTTAAAAATAAATCTGGAACGAAAAATCTATGGTTCATTTGCCGAAATTGGTGCAGGTCAAGAAGTAGCCTCTTTTTTCTTTAAAGCTGGCGGTGCTTCGGGAACTATTGCCAAAACCATGTCGGCATACGATATGACGTTTAGTAATGCGATTTATGGGGAAGAAGAAAGTGGTAGATATGTCTGTGAGCCACGATTAGACAAAATGATTACCAAAGAATATAGCTTGTTAGAACTGCGATTGGACGAGGAGAGAGGCGAAAATACCACGTTTTTTGCGTATGCAAATACTGTAGTTGCTATCAACTATCAACGCACCAATCAAGGACACGGTTGGATGGGGGTAAGATTCCAACTTACCCCTCGCACCAAACCCAATGATGCGGTTATTCATGTCCGTATGCACGACAAAGAAACCCTCGCCCAACAACAAGCCTGTGGCATATTAGGCGTAAACTTATTGTATGCTTGCTATTTTTATAAAGATGACCCCGAAAAATTCCTAAAATCATTATTAGATGGTCTGTCGAGAGATAGAGTAGAAATAGATATGATACGCCTCGAAGGACACGATTTTGATGGAATATTCAAGTTTGATAACCGACTATTGAGCCTGCAATTAGTAAAACATGGACTTACCGAAGCTACTATGTTTGACCCAAATGGCGATACCTTACAACCAACAGAATCTTTATACAAGAAAAATATTCTGGTTTTGCGAGGTCGTTTTAGACCTGTAACCCATGTAAATGTGGATATGTTACAGACGGGAACACATCAATTTATGGAGGATTTGCCCGAAGAAGAACGAAAACATACCGTTGTATTAGCCGAACTTACCTTACACGACCTAAAAGCAGCCCATACAGATATTGACGAAAAAGATTTTTTGGATAGGGTAGATATTCTATGCTCGATGGGGCAAACGGTAATGATTTCAAATTACCACGAATACCACCGTTTGGTGAGTTATTTGGCACAATTAACTAAGAAAAAAATAGGTATTGTGATGGGAATTTTCAACTTGGAAAGTATTTTCCACGAAAAATATTATACAAGTTTGAAAGGTGGAATTTTGGAAGCATTTAGTCAATTATTTATGCACTATATCAAGGTATATGTGTACCCATATCAACGAGAAAATGGCGAAATTTATAACATAGACAAATTCAAATTGCCACCACATCAGATAGATTTGTTTGAGTTTTTGATTGCAAACCAAAAAATTGCAGACCTTAAAGGGTTTCGTACAGACTTTATGCACATTATTTCTGACCACGTGCTGGCAATGATTAGGGGAGGAATAGATGGCTGGGAAAGTATGGTGCCACCAGAAGTAAGCAAAAAAATTATTGATGGTTGTTTATTTGGCTATCCTTGCGATTTGATGGAAAAAAGAAAACAAGCAGAGGCATTTTTGCAACAACAACCTGATTTGATTTTACAAAAAAATGCAAATAAAGAAACAGACAAAGAACCTGCAAAGTAACAAATTCTTGCAAATAATTTTGTGAAATACATAATTATAATAGCAATAGCTAAAAAATATATACGAAAAACTATTTAGTTTTTCGTATATATTTTTTAGCTATTGCTATGCACACAAACGTATAGTACCTGTTTTGTAAATTGTAGGTAGGGAATTTTGATTATTTTGGCACAAAAAAAGGTTACTTAAATTGCTTTAAGTAACCTATGTAGTAGCGAGGACAGGACTCGAACCTATGACCTTTGGGTTATGAGCCCAACGAGCTACCAACTGCTCCACCTCGCGATGTTTAAATTTTGAAACTTTTTCCAAACAATGAACTTACTTTATTGTTTATTGAACTTTCATAAGAGTCCTCGTTTCTAAATTTTTGTTTTTTACTTTTCTCTCTAATTGTTACACAAAGGTAGAACATATTATTTTACAAAACAAATTTATTCTATCTTTTTTTTGAAAATAAAATACAATTCACTAAAATAATTGTTTTTAGTGTTATTTTTTTATATTTTTTTGTAAAAATATAACAATATGAAGTATTTATTTTTGTTTTCTTTCTATTTTTTAATTTTGTTTTGCGTAACTTACATTAATTTTATATTTTCCACTAAGTTCACAATCTTTTATGTTTAGCATTAGTAGTCCTGTTCCATAAAAGGTGTAGTGTTTTTTTCTCCAATCTCCATTTTTTCTTTCCAAAAACAGAGTTATTTCTATTTCTCCTCCTGTTGGCGAATATACAAATGCCGATTCAAAGTTTGCACCTGTTACGCCTTCACATTTGTAGGGTAGCACACGAGTTATTTTACATTGTGGTTGTTTAGAAATTTGTATTTCTTTGTGTTTTGTTTGTACTTGTTCTTTGGTTGGAAATTTGCAGGTTTGGTCTGCTGCATAACATAGATAGGCGTAGTAATTTCCTGTAAAATTACAATCAGCCAAATTTAGGTTGATAAATCCAGTTCCTTCTCTGCTAAAAAAACGGTTTACAAAAGTTCCATCTTTTTTTTGAAAATATATCATCACATTTACCCATTTGTTTTTGGGAGCAGTAACATATCCACGTTCAAACTTAGTACCATAGTCTGCACATTGCGGGTCTGAAACGGCATCTGTCATTCGAAAACGAGGTTTGTCTGTATCTTCTTCTTGTGCTTTTAGTCCTTCGCAGGTACAAAAAGAGAGTAGCAAGGCTATCAATAAAATTTTCATAAGTTATGTATTTTTATTACCCATAAATATTGCCCACATTCAAACAAGATTAAATGTAAGAGTAATATAAAGCAAAGTTTAGCAAAGTTCCAAAATAAAAATAAAATAAAAATAAAGTAATTTTATACTTTGTTAAGCTGTTTTATTTTCGCCTTTTGGCAATAGAACTTTGAAGGTAGTTCCTACTTCGACAATACTTTCTACGCTTATTGTGCCACCATTTTTTTCGGCAAATTCTTTACAGAGTAGCAATCCTAATCCTGTGCCACCTTCTCCTTGTGTTCCTTTAGTGCTGTGTTTGCTATCTATTCTAAATATTTTGGTCATTGTAATTGCGTCCATACCTACTCCTGTGTCATTTACGGCTATTTGTACATAGTTTTGGTCATAATTTTTGGCACTTAGCGTAATAATTCCACCTTCAGGCGTAAATTTTAAGGCATTGGAGGCTAAATTTCGAAGAATAGTTTTCAAGGCATTATCATCTGCAAAAACAATAATGTCTTCAGGTAAATTCGTATTAATATGTATTTTTTTGGTTTGTGCATTTAATTCTATTAAGCCGACCAAATCTGCAAAAATATCGTGCATAGATAGATTTTGCGGTTTAAATTCTATGGTATTCATTTGGCTTCTTGCCCATGTGAGTAGGTTATTGAGCAAATCGTATAAGTTTCGTACAGATTTGTCCAAATCTACTGCCATCATTTTTATTTCTTCTTTGCTCAAATATTCTATATGATTGATAATAAGGTTAGAAAACCCACTTAAAGAATTTAATGGTGCTTTCAAGTCGTGTGCTATGATAGAAAAAAACTTGTTTTTGGTATTGTTTAAGTCTTCCATCATAATATTTTTTTGGGTAATAATGGCATTACTTGCTGCTAATTGTTTACTTTTTCTGCGGTATAGTCGTACAAAAAACAATGCTACCAATAGCGAAAGAACAATAAAAGCTATAATAACCCGCAACATATCTCGGCTTTTGTTTGCGTTTGCAATTTCTAATTTATGATTTTTTTGTTTTTGTATTTCCGTATCCAATTCTTTTTTTCTACGATTGGTTTCTATGATTTCGTGCATTTCTGCGACTTTTTTCTTGGTATTTTCGTTGAGTATTTCTTTTTGAAATTGGTTATAGAGTTTGTAATATTTTAGTGCTTCTGCTATGTTATGGTTATTTTCATAAATAGTAGATAAGTACAAATAACATTTATCGATGTCTTCTTTAGATTCTATTTTTTCTGCAATTTGTAAGGCTTGTTTCAAATAATTGCTTGCTTCGGCATATTTTTTCATATCTATTGCATTATTTCCTAATTTTATCAAACATTCTGTAATGCCTTTTTTGTTATCTGCTACAAGTGCTTTGTCATATGCTTGTTGATAAAAAGTAGTTGCTTGTTGTGGACTTCCACCATTGTTGTAGGCATCGCCAATGCTGTTAAGGATTTCGCCAATATCGGTGCTATTTTTTATGCTTTCTTTGATGGTTAAGGCTTTGCGTAAATATTCCAATGCCTGTCTATAGGTTTTTGATTTTGCGTGTATCAACCCCAAGACTTTATAACATTCGCCAAGCCCTTTACGGTCATTAGAGGTTTCAAAAATTTTTACGGCTTCGGTAGATTTGTTAAAAGCCAATTCGTAATTACCTAATTCAGCATATAATGCTGCTATTTGTGTTAGACTTTTTGCGATGGCACGGTGGTTATTGGGTATTTTTTTTTCTAATTCTATGGCTTGGAATTTATATTCCATAGCTTGTTCATATTCTTTGGTACGGTTATGAATATCTGCTAATTCATTCACACATTCCAAAATTCCTTCAGTATTTCCTGTTTCTTCATAAATTTCGAGGGCTTGGTGTTGATAATCTAATGCCAATTCATATTTTCCCATCATAGATGATATTCTACCGAGATTGGTCAAACTTTCTACTTTGCCTTTTTTATATTCTAAGGTAATAGATATTTCCAAACTGGTTACTCCAAAGACCAATGCTTGTTCCAAATTATTTTCGAGCATAAATACTTTAGAACGTCTTATATAAGAATTGAGGTAAGCCGTATCTCCTTCACTTACTTGGCTGGGTTCTAAAGGGGCAGAATCTGGGATAACTTGTGCCAAAGTAGAAAGTGTCCTTAACAACAAAAAACAAAAAAGTAATAGGCGTTGCATAAGTAAGTCGTAAAATTATGGATACAAAACAACTTTTTGGATTAAAAGTAGTGTACTACTGTCTAAGTTATGCAAAGTAAAAAATATTCTTACAAATACATATTTTAGCAATTAGTTTTTTTAGCTTTTGTTATGGTATGGCTAAAAACAAGCAAAATAGATAACAAAATAATATATTTTCTACAAAAACATTATTTTGTTGTCAAAGTTTGCAAAAAACTCACTAATTTTTTTACGGCTATTGCTCGGTGGCTAATTTTATTTTTTTCTTCTGGCAACATTTCTGCAAAAGTTTTGTCATAGCCATTTGGCACAAATAAAGGGTCGTAGCCAAATCCGTTTGTTCCTCGCAATTCCTCTGTAATTATACCTTTTACAATGCCATTAAATTGTTGTATTTGTGTATCCATCACCAAAGTAATACAAGTCCGAAATTGTGCTTGTCGATGGCTGATTCCCGATAGATTTTTTAACAATAATAAATTATTTGCTGCATAGTTTTTGGCTTCGCCTGCATAGAAAGCAGAATTTACACCTGGCTCCCCATGCAATGCTTCTACTTCCAACCCACTATCATCTGCAAAACAGGGAATTTTGAAAGTATTATAGACAAATTGGGCTTTTTGTAGAGAATTAGTCTCAAAAGTATTGCCATCTTCTGCCAATTC
This sequence comes from Bernardetiaceae bacterium, assembly GCA_044348925.1. Lineage (GTDB taxonomy): Bacteria > Bacteroidota > Bacteroidia > Cytophagales > Thermoflexibacteraceae > JAAFKA01. Next base: position 5,505 of record JBIKRY010000096.1, on the reverse strand, counting down.
CTCTGTATAATGCAAATCTGTTAGACAAATGAGGGTAAAAGAATTGCCTAATATTTCTTGTATTTCTCTTAATTTATTGCGATTTTGTGTAGCAAAACAGATTTTCATATACTTGGAAAATTATAAATATTTATTGTAATAATTTTGTAATTATTGAATTTTATTTTATATTTGCAAATATACTGAAAATATATACCTTTACAGAAACATCTTCTACAAAATATTTTAATTTCTATTAGAACAAAATAATCCAAGACATAAACCTTCGACAAAATGGCAAAAGTAAAATCAGAAACTCTAAGTGTTGCAACAGACAATAGAGAAAAATCGGAAAAATTAAAAATGTTGGAACTAACTTTGGCAAAGTTAGACAAAGCATACGGCAAAGGTACGGTAATGAAACTCAACGAAGATAAAGTAGATGATGTACCTGCTATTTCTACAGGCTCTTTGGGTTTGGATATTGCTTTAGGCGTTGGTGGTTTGCCACGTGGTCGTGTGATTGAGATTTATGGACCTGAGTCGTCTGGTAAAACTACTTTAACCTTACATTGCATTGCCGAAGCCCAAAAAGCAGGCGGTATTGCCGCATTTGTAGATGCAGAACACGCCTTTGACCAAGTATATGCCCAAAAATTAGGTATTGATTTGGATAATTTGTTTGTGTCGCAACCTGATAATGGCGAGCAAGCATTGGATATTGCCGAGCATTTAATCCGTTCGGGTGCTATTGATATTTTGGTAATAGATTCGGTAGCTGCGTTGGTGCCACGTGCCGAGTTGGAAGGAGATATGGGAGATAGCAAAATGGGTTTGCAAGCACGTTTAATGTCGCAGGCATTGCGTAAATTGACAGGTGCTATTAGCAAAACAAATTGCTGTTGTATATTTATCAACCAATTACGCGACAAAATAGGCGTAATGTTTGGTAGCCCCGAAACCACCACAGGCGGTAATGCCCTCAAATATTATGCTTCTGTCCGTTTGGATATTCGTAGAATTGGAGCTATTAAAGACGGAGATGATGGTGCAGTAGGAAATAGAACTCGTGTAAAAGTACAAAAAAATAAAGTTGCACCACCATTCAAACAAGTCGAGTTTGATATTATGTATGGCGAAGGAATCTCGAAGGCTGGCGAAGTAATTGATATGGCATCTGAAGCAGAAATTGTAAAAAAATCGGGTTCATGGTTTTCTTACAATGGCAACAAATTAGGACAAGGACGTGATGCTGTCAAAAAAATTATTCAAGACAATCCCGAACTTATGGACGAATTAGAAGCAAAAATCAAAGAATTTTATAGCAAAAAAGTTGTGCAAAGAGTAGAAGTAGCAGAAGAAGAATAAGTTACAGTTTTCATTTCTATAGATTTTCTTAGCAAATAAAAACAAAACTTGTTATCGAATTGTTTATTAACAAGTCGATAACAAGTTTTGTAGTTTTCTTAACATTGTTGCATATATTCTATTCGTATATTTGTAGTAAGAATTTTATTTACTCAATTAAACTTTTAAATCCAATGAAAAAACTTATTTTATTAACGTCTATGTTATTTATGGGTGGTATTGCTTTTGCACAAACTAAGACCACTACCCCAACCACTACTACTGCAACAGCAACTACCTACAAATGGAATTCTACCACACACGATTTCGGTAAAATTGAGCAAAACAAACCAGCACAATGCGAATTTAAAATTACTAATAATGGCAAAACTGCATTGGTAATTACAAATGCCTCACCATCTTGTGGTTGCACAGTGCCAGAATTTACCAAAGAGCCTATTCCAGCAGGACAATCAGGTTTTGTAAAAGCTACCTATAACGCAGCAGCAGTAGGACAGTTTACAAAATCTATTACAGTTACTTTGAGTACAGGTGCTACCGAAATTTTGACTATTAAAGGCGAAGTATTAGCTGCAAAAGGAAAATAATCGGATTTTTTATGAGATAAAAAACGGCTCTTTTTTAAGCAGTCGTTTTTTTTTGCCTAAAATTATTTATATTCCTTGCAAGCAATTCATCATATACTAAAACTAAAATAATTTTATAAAAAATAGAACATAAAGATGTCATCTTTGAAAAAAAACAATTAATTTTTAGTATAATACCCTACAACACAAGATATCTAATACAAGTTACTACGAAAATCATGTTAGATATTTACTACATAAATTATATTCCTATAATAAGTAAAACTATTTTTGCATTGTTCTATATTTTCTATTATTTTCGGGAAAATATACAGTCAAATGAACATAGAAATAAATACCCCCGAAAATGTAAAAACTTATTTTCAGATGTTGGTAAATGATTTGAGTTTATACTTTCATCCTAATGATAATTTTGCAAATTACACCATAAAAAACACAAAAAAGCCATTATTCACAGAAGAAGAAGCCCAAAAACACAATGCCTTGATGTCTAAATGTTTTGAAGTTTGTGAGAAACACAAAGTAGATATTTATCAAATTGGGTTTAAAGTGCTTACAAAAAAGCATTTTGTGCAAAAGAATAATTAAACGTACTTGCATAGGTAATGTAAGTTGCGTAGCAACTGTATATTCGCCTTTAGGCGAATGATTATGGTAATTTGAAATAAAACTCGCAGTTATTTTGCACTAAAAGTTCATAAAACTTAGCTATATTCGTTTTTATAATTACAATTCATTCGCCTAAAGGCGAATATACGGTTGCTACGCAAATTACGTTAGGCACATTACAAAATACTTAAGTTATTAATAAAATTACTATGACAATAACCTCGATAGACCAGCTTAATCCCAACGAAATATATTCTTATGCAGATTATATGACTTGGCAATTTACGGAAAGAATAGAGCTTTTAAAAGGCTATTTTCGCCAAATGGCAGCACCAAATCGGTATCACCAAACGGTTTCGGGCAATTTGCACCGAGAATTTTCTAGCCATTTTAGAGGCAAACCTTGCCGAGTGTTTCACGCACCTTTTGATGTGAAACTTGTTAAAAATCCTGCGGGCAAAACAGATAAAGATATTTATAGTGTGGTGCAACCTGATATTTGTGTGATTTGTGATAGGTCAAAATTAGATACGCAAGGTTGCGTTGGTTCTCCTGATTTAATTATAGAAATTGTATCGCAAAGCAGCACCAAAACAGACGTAAAAGACAAATTTGCTTTGTATCAAGAAAATGCAGTTTTAGAATATTGGATAGTCCGCCCAAGTGAAAATACTGTGGAACAGTTTTATTTGGAAAATGAAAAGTATGTTTTCAAAGCAACGTATGTAAAAGAAGATACAATGTCGCCTGTACTTTTTCCAGATTTGGAGATAAATTTAGAGGAGGTTTTTGAGGAGTAAAATACATAGCTATGAAATTATCAAAAACAGTTATCAAAGAACAAATTTTTTCGCAACTACTTGTCTATCAGGCTTTTTGGAGTTATGATGTGCATAAATTAACTGATATTTCGGATAATTTATTGATAGAAAAAACTTTGTTATATGGAGATGTAGAGGAAATTTTGTTGTTATTTCGTGCTTTCACGTTACAAGAAATTAGAGAAATTTGGCGAACTGCGGTTATTCCAGACCAAAGATTTTATCCAAGAAATTATTATTTGGCAAAGATTTTTTTCAATATCAAAAATCCCGAAAGATATATCAAGCCCTTACAAAAAAAACTAAGTCGTTATGAAAAACTTAACAGCCTTATTGCCTAAAACTCAAGCAGTATTGTTGCAATTAGCAATTTTGCCTATGATGCAAGATTTTACTTTTGTGGGTGGCTCGGCATTAGCTATTTATGAAAATCACAGGCTTAGCGAAGATTTAGACTTTTTTACTTGGCATAAAAACCTTGATAATGAATTGATTAGACAAGCATTGCAAGACCTCAATTTTAATTCTATTATCTATACCGATTTTTCTGCCAAGCAAATTAATATAATTATAGATGGAGTAAAAGTTACTTTTTTTGCAAACGGTTGGAATAGTTTGCAAAAAAAACAGCCTTTACACAATAATATTTACATTGCTGAACTTGCTTTATTGGCTGCAATGAAAATAAATACGTTGTTTTTGAGGGCAAAATTTAGAGATTATTATGATTTGTATGTTTTGAATAAAAACCATTTTTCTATCAATGAATTATATTTGTTATCAAGTGCCGAAATGCAAGGTTTGCATAAGGCTTTGTTTCAAAAAGCATTGGTTTTTGTAGATGACATAGAAGATGAAAATATAAATCATTTGCAACCTCTCTACAAAATAAACAAACAACAAATTGCTACACACTTTGAAAAACAACTCAAATTGTGGAACAAACAACTCAAATAAAGTATCAAAATTTAATTAGTAATTTTCTTGGAATTGTTATTTTTTTAAGGTTATTTTCGGAAAAATATACATTAAAATGGATATAGAAATAGAAAGAACAGCAGCATTAAAAGATTTGCAAGATAAAATTGACAAAATAAATTCTCAATTAGAGTTCAGCATTATTGAAAAAGCCTGTTTCATTGTGGAAGTTGGCTTTTTGACTGTTTCGGCTGACGAAAATAATGCAGTAATTTTGCAAAATGTTTCATTTCCTACACAATTTAGTGAGGAAAGTGTCAATAAAATAGCACAAATGAAGTTTAGAAATAGCAATAATGAACTTGTTACACCAAAAATTTATGCAAAAAATGAATGGTATTTGACAAGGAAAAAAGAAATATTGGAAACAATACAATTATTGAAAAATTCACAAATAACGAACTGATGGCAATAAATTACTGGACAAGAGAGGAATTAATTCTGGCAATGAATTTATACGTAAAAATTCCATTTGGAAAAATGTATAAAACTAATCCACAAATTATTGAATTAGCTAATTTAATCGGCAGAACTCCGAGTTCAGTAACTCTGCGTTTAACAAATTTTGCAAGCCACGACCCATATCATCAAGCAAGAGGCGTAAAAGGAATGACAGGAAGTAGCAAAGATGCCAAAGCCATTTTTAATGAATTTATCAATAATTGGGATAATTTATTGTTTGAAAGTGAACAAATTTTAGCACAAAAACAACACACTACGATTGAAGAAAAATTTGCTCCTATTCTCAATGATTTAGAATTATCAAATAAAAAAGGCGAAGTAAGAATAAGAGAAGTAAAAACAAGAGTAAATCAAAATATTTTTAGACAAATGGTATTAGCAAACTACACAAATCAATGTGCAGTTACAGGAATTTCAAAACCCGAATTACTGATAGCAAGCCATATTATACCTTGGTCAAAAAATGAAAATGAAAGATTAAATCCTCAAAATGGCATTTGTTTGTCGTCTATGTATGACAAAGCCTACGATATTGGGCTAATTTCTATCAATTTAGATTATAAAATTGTGTTTTCGCAAGAATTAAAAAAAGATAGCAAACAACCATTTTATAATAATTTTTTTGGGAATTTTGAAGGAAAACCTATCATATTGCCCAATAAATTTCTCCCTCAAAAAGAGTTTTTAGCGTATCATTTGGA
>JBIKRY010000095.1:0-14887 GCA_044348925.1 Bernardetiaceae bacterium | reverse complement strand
GTTCGAGATAATATTCTTTGCTATTTTTTTGTTGTTCGGCAATAAGCATTAGGAAATAATGTAGGAATCTATCGAAATGATGGTCATACTCAATTCGTTGAATTTCTATATAAATTCGTTTATCTATGGTTTCGGCAAAAATGTCTAACTCAAAATCAATATAGCCTATTTTTGGCTTGAATTTTTTTTCGGTTTCAATTTTATCTATTTCTACCTCAATTCCCAAAATATCACGCACAAAAGACTTAAAGACTGTTTTGTCTGTAAAGGCTTTTTTAAAGATGATTTCATTATCCAAATTAGCAAGCATAGGTATTCTGTTAAATTAGTTTCTACAAATATAAAATAAAAAAAGCTAAAATACAATAGGTGTAGTTTTTAGCTTTCTTAGCCAAAATACGTTACACTTGCTTGGCTGCATTGCGTGCAGGTACATAAGAAGCTACTAATGTAATAAGAATAACTGTAGCACAAATAGCAAAAAAATCTTGTGCCAACATTTTAATAGGATAGGCATCGACTACTGCTGATTGTATTCCCAATTTTACAAATCCCAATTTTTGTTGTAAAAAACAGATACCGTAACCCAAACTCAAGCCACTCATTGCACCAATTCCAGCAATGATAGCACCGATATACAAAAATATCTCTTGAATGGTTTTTGTTTTTGCACCCAACGAAAACAAAATTTTGATGTCTTTTCGTTTTTCGATGGCAAGCATCGCAAGAGAAAAGAAAATATTAAAGGAGGCTATTGCCAAAATAAAAGCAAATGCAAAGAAAACTAATAATCTTTCTATTTTTACGGCTCGCAAAATATGCACTTGTTGTTCTTCTCGGCTTTTGATATGAAAATTATTGCCTAAAATACTTTGTAATTTTTCTTTGACAAGTTCTATTTCGCCATTTTTAGTCTTAATTTCTAAAGAGGTAATTTTTCCTTCATATTGCATCAATTCACTTGCAAATTGAATAGGTACGAGTACATTACTTTGGTCAAATTGCTGCTCAACAGAAATAGCACCAACAGCCACAATAGGCATTTTTTTAAATGCTTTATCTACATCAAGGCTAATATTTTTTTGGCGTTTGGGATACCAACACAACAGAGGTTTAAATTCGTCTTCTATATTTACAGATAATTGATTGAGAATACCAATTCCTAAAATCATATAAGCCTTATTCTCTTTTTCGGTATAAAATTCTCCTGTTACCAATTTACTTTGTAAATCATATTGTTCTACAAAATTTTTGCTTACTCCTTTCAAATTTACTACGGTTTGCACATCACCATACCGCAATAAAGCATTATCTTCAATTACTTCGGTAAGTGCTTGTATTTGAGGTATTTGCGTCAAAATTTTGCGTAAAGAATCCCCAAATACAAAGCCTTTTCCTTTGACCGTTGTAACTTGAATATCTGCCGAAAAAGCATTATATTGTGCCATGGTCAAGGCTTCCATGCCATTGAAACCCGACATAACAATTACCAAAGCTGCTGTAATTACTGCCACACCAGCCATTGCCAAAATAGAAATTAAATTAATAATATTTTTATCTTTTTTGGAAAAAAAATATCGTTTGGCTATAAAAAAAGAACTTCTCATACAAAGTAAAGGAATGTAATAGAGGTTGCAAAATAAGTCATTGCAAAGAATTATTTTGTAGTAGAGATTTTGGAAATATCATGGATAAAATAGATAAATTAAACAAGCTAAGTAATTGATTAGCAAGTAATTAGCTTGTTTAATTTATTTTATTTTAGGTTTTTATCGTAATTTATCTAATACTTTTGTTAAAGTTTTTACAAAATATTCCACTTCTTCTTTGCTATTATACATAGCAAAAGATGCTCGAACTGTGCCTGTAATACCAAGTCGTTTCATTAATGGTTGTGTGCAATGATGCCCTGTGCGTACTGCAATTCCATAAGCATCGAGCATCATTCCTATATCCAAATGATGTATTCCCTCGACTACAAAAGACACAATACTTGCTTTTTCTTTGGCAGTTCCAACGAGTTTTACGCCTTTGATGCCTGCAATTCCTTCACTTGCCAACTTTGCTAATTCGTTTTCGTGTGTCGCAATGATAGATTTTCCAATAGTATTTATGTATTTGATGGCATATTGTAAGGCTATGGTGTCGGCAATATTTGGCGTACCTGCCTCAAATTTGTAAGGTAAAACATTAAAAGTAGTTTTTTCAAAACTTACCTCTTTTATCATTTCGCCACCAGCCAAAAAAGGAGGCATAGTTTCCAAAATTTCTTTTTTACCATACAAAACCCCAATTCCTGTAGGTGCATATAATTTATGTCCCGAAAAAACATAAAAATCACAGTCCAATTTTTGCACATCTATTGCGATATGTGCTGCCGACTGCGCACCGTCTATGAAGACTTTTGCTCCTACTTGGTGGGCTGCTGTAATTATTTTTTCTATTGGATTGATAGTACCTAAAGCATTGGAAATGTGGACAATAGAAACTAATTTTGTTTTTTTATTGAGTAATTTTTCAAAGGCTTCGTAATCTAATTCCCCTGTTTCGTGAATAGGAATGACACGCAAAATAGCCCCTTTTTCTTCACATAACAACTGCCAAGGAACTATATTGGAATGGTGTTCGAGGGTAGAAATAATAATTTCGTCCCCTTGTTCAATAAATTTTTTGCCAAAAGACGAGGCTACCAAATTAATTCCTTCGGTAGTGCCTTTAACAAAAATTATTTCTTCTAAAGAACTTGCATGGATAAAATTTTGGATACTTTGGCGTGTTTCTTCAAAAGCAAGTGTTGCTTTTTCTGCTAAAGTATGTATGCCTCGATGAATATTTGCATTATATTCTTCATAATATTTGCTAATGGCATCTATGACTATTTTGGGCTTTTGCGTAGTTGCAGCATTATCTAAATATACTAAAGAATGACCTTGAATATTTTGGTGCAAAATTGGAAAATCTTTGCGAATTGTATCTATAGGATATAGCATTGAATTAGTTTTTTATAAAAATTGGTAGTAAAAACCTTACTGGTTAGCATAATAACAAAAATATATTTCTTTTGTTTGCTGGCAAAGGTAAGGATATTTTTGATATTTCTTATAGCTTTTCTATTTTCGGCAATAGATAATGCGTACAAGTTTTTAAAACTTGCAAAAAACTTAAGTAAAAAATAAAACAGTAGTGTTTTTTTTTCTATAATACTAAAAACTTAAAACCTTTTTGTTAATTTTGCGGTAATAAATCCAATAAATTACCTACAAAATGACAACAAGCACAATAGAAAAAGTAAATACTAATGGAAGTGCAAAACTTTCTAACCAAAAAGAAATTCCTCGTAAAACAGCTCAAGACTTATACGAAGCACCCGATTTTTATAATATTGACGACTTGTTAAACGAAGAACAATTAATGATTCGTGGAGCAGTAAGAGATTTTGTAAAAAAGGAAATTTCGCCAATCATTGAGCATTGTGCAGAACACAATATTTTTCCCTCACATATTGTGAAAAAATTTGGGGAAATAGGTGCTTTTGGTCCTACAATTCCTGTAGAATATGGTGGCGGTGGTCTTGATTATATTTCTTATGGAATTATTATGCAAGAAATAGAACGTGGAGATTCGGGCATGAGGTCTACAGCATCTGTGCAAGGCTCTTTGGTAATGTACCCAATTTACAAATTTGGTTCTGAAGCACAACGCCACAAATACCTACCAAAATTAGCATCAGGCGAAATGTTGGGTTGTTTTGGGCTTACCGAGCCAAATCACGGCTCAAACCCTTCTGGTATGGAAACTAATTTTAAAGATATGGGAGACCATTATTTGTTAAACGGTGCAAAAATGTGGATTTCCAATTCACCAGAGGCAGATATAGCAGTAGTTTGGGCAAAAAATGAAGAAGGACGGATTCACGGCTTGATTGTAGAAAGAGGTATGGAAGGTTTTTCTACACCAACTACGCATGGTAAATGGTCTTTGCGTGCAAGTTGCACAGGGGAATTAGTTTTTGATAATGTAAAAGTTCCAAAAGAAAATTTATTGCCAAACAAATCGGGTTTAGGTGCACCAATGATGTGTTTGGATTCGGCACGTTTTGGAATTTCTTGGGGTGCTATAGGTGCTGCAATGGATTGTTATGATACTGCACGCCGTTATGCAATAGAAAGAATACAATTTGGCAAACCTATTGCCTCTTTCCAATTGGTGCAAAAAAAATTAGCCGAAATGCTAACAGAAATTACAAAAGCACAATTAGTATGCTGGAGATTAGGTAATTTAATGAATCAAGGCAAAGCTACTACAGCACAAATTTCTTTAGCAAAACGAAATAGTGTAGAGATTTCTATTCATATTGCACGTGAAGCAAGACAAATTTTGGGAGGAATGGGTATCACAGGAGAATATCCTATTATGCGACACAGTATGAACTTAGAATCTGTTTTAACTTATGAAGGTACACATGATATTCATTTGCTTATTTTGGGCAAAGAAATTACAGGTCTTCAAGCATTTGCATAAAACAAAAAATTATACTTACTAAGTAATTAATTACTTAGTAAGTATAATTTTTGAATTATAGACTAAATTTATAAGGTAATAATTGGTTTACGTCCCAAAATAATTCGTTGAAAATCCTCAAAAAGATTACCAATATAGACACTAATACCATAAGAATAAAAAAGGCCACTATAATTAAAATTACTATTTGCCAAACTCAATGTTTCTCTATAGCCAATACTTGCACTAAAACCTGCCCAACGAGTGGGTTTTATAGCCAATTTGAGTGCTGGCTCGATGGGTATAAAAATACTTCGATTGGTGGAAGTAGATGTTGCTGAAGATATTTTCCGTTCTATTTCATACACACCACAACCTACGCCTATAGCTGCACTAATTTCATAATACTTTCTCCAAACAAATACATATTCTGGAGCAACTGTCAAAAATTTTAGGTCTAAATTAATTTTAATGGTATCTATTTTAGCATTTGCATCTGGTGGTATGCCTGTATTTTGTTTCCTCTCGGTAAAAATACGAGTTTTTGTTGGTGCATTAATAAAGGCATAACCCAACCAATATTTACATCTTCGTTTTTGCAAACCTATTTGTAAACCCGTAACGTCCACTGCATCAGTACGAACAACGGTAATACGGTCATCAAGTTTAAATAAAAACCTTACTTTTGAGTCCAATTTTTCTTGTAACACAAATATATCCCGAAAACGAAATTTTTGATTTTCTATATTTGCTACACTATCCTGCCCATATAACACAAAAGTATAGGCATTTACTACTATCCAAAGTAATATAAAACGTATTTTCTGCATAATTGCTAAATTATTGTTGGAATTATTGGAATTACAAAGTTAGCTAAATTATTATTAAAAAGAGTATTTTTTATAAGTACCAAAACAACGAATAAATTTGTTTGGAAATGTAAGTATTATCAATTTACTTTTACTTAGTATAAATAATTTTTACTTAAAATAAAAGTTATTTGCTTTTTTAACATATCTTTTATACATTTCTAAACGAAACCATACAACACTACACATAAAACTACTACTACCTTGATTTTGAGACACATTTATTTTTTTACTGTGCTTTTAGGTACAATACCTTGTTTTGCACAAACCCAACAAGATTCTGTTTTTCGGTCATCTGTGAAAGAAATTATGCAAATAAAACCCAAAAACAGTCTCGAAGATTTACTAAACGTAGAAATTACTACTGCTTCGAACCGAGCCGAAAAAATTAGTGAATCTCCAGCCTCTACAGTCGTTATTACCAAAGACGATATTCAGGCACGAGGGTATGTGAGTCTATCCGAATTATTGCAAGATTTGCCCGAAATGGACGTTACTACTCCCTACGGAGATACTTTTCAACGAATGTATTGGCGTGGCTACCGTACTAATTTGGGTTCTCCTTATTTGATTATGATAGATGGGGTAATTTTTAATAACCTATATTTTAACCAAACAGAGAGTTTTGTGGCTTGTCCTCTGTCGTTTATAGAAAGAATAGAGATAGTATATGGACCTGCTGCTTCTGTTTATGGACCCAATGCTTTTATGGGAGTTATCAATATTATTACCAAAAAAAATAGCAATAGCCCCGTAAGTTTGCAAGGCAAAGTAGCAAGTAACCAACGAGGTTATACGTGGGCAGATATGAACTTTTTTTACCAAAAAAACAAATTTAAACTAAGTGTTACAGGAAGAATAGAAAACGGAAATGTAAATCAATTGGTAGATGCAGGTAATCAATATTGGTTACAAGACAAATGGTATGCAGACAAACAACTTTGGGGGGACGGAGTCAATAACACAACATTGGCAAGTGGCAAATTCTCGTCGCCTATTCAAAACCGTGCTGTAGATGTTCGGCTGTATTTAGACAAATTGGAAATAGGGTTTGGATATTATGCCACACAAACAGGCTATGGAATGGTATATCCAGCAGATGCTTTGCTGAGTAATGGCAAATGGTTACAACCCGAAATTAGCACCTATGCCCGATATAATACCACGATTGCAAACAAACTTGTTTCTAAAACTTTTTTGCGATACCGACAAAGTGGCGTAGATAATAGTTCTTTTGATGTAGAAGGCTATAATATTAGCAATAAAGATACCGCAAAAACTTTACAAATTGCTAATACAAGCCTACAACCAAAAGAAAGTGCCAGAATTATGCAATTTACCTATTGGAGTAGTTTTAATACAAGTATCTCTTTTTATCAAGATTTTGAATTGCGTTTGCGAGAAAATATTTCTATATTTTCAGGTATAAAATATGAAGTAAAAGATTTGCAAAAAGCATACGAAACATATAGTGGTGGCTTATATTATCCCGAACTATTGACCAATTCGGCATTGATTAGTCCTGCTATGCCTCCAAACTTTTTTGTGCCTCAAAATCGTATTATGTGGACAGACAGAGGAGCATACGCACAGGCAAAATGGCAAATAGGTATGCACCACATTATACACGCAGGAGTTAGATATGACGAAAACTCCGCTTACGGTGCAGCACCGACTTTAAGAATAGGATACACTACCAAATTTAATAAATTTATTGTAAAAGCATTTTATGGAGAGGCATTTCAAGAACCAACTCCAAGACTTTTATATGGGGGCTGGAAAGGTTCTGGTTCAGACCCGAAATTACAACCTGAAAAATCACGAACCGCAGAAATTGCCCTCAATTACACAAGTTCGTGGATTAGTTCCGATTTTAGTATCTATTATGTAAAATCAGAAAATGCTATTGTAAATTTTGCAGGTGGTGCAAGAAATGTAGGCGAAAGAGAAATGTTAGGCTTTACAACCAGATTGCAAGGCGTATTACCATTATTCAAAGAAACAAAATGGTGGGCAAATTATTCATGGATTATTAGTGAAAGTGAACAACAGTTTGACAAACAAGGAAACAAAACTTTCAAAACTACGATTGGAGATTTGGCATACCATAAAATACAATTTGGAATTACTACTAAAATTACAGAAAAACTATCTACTACTATTTTTGGTAGATTTATTAGCAACCGAGAAACGGTTAAAAGCAACCCTGTAGGCAATATAGACGCATTTGCATTATTTGATGCAAATGTATCTTATAAAGTTATTAAAGGAATTGTAGCCAATGTAAAAGTTATCAATTTGTTGGATACGGTTGCATTTACCCCTGGTTTACGAGCAGCAGATGCAGGTATTGGACAAGCAGGAGTTTGGAATAATAGGGCTTGGAGTGGAAGTGCAAGTTTTTATAATTCTACGATTCCTTTGCCACCACGTATGTTTATTATGGGTTTGGGATTTGAACTTTAAATGTATATGACCTATCAAGAAAGTATTGTAGCATTAACAGAAGAGGAAAAAGAGGCTATTCGTAAAGAAGGAAGGTCATATTTGATTCCTCTGCCTATAATTTGGGTAGGATCCATTATTTTTTATAGCCTTCTGTTTGGCTCGTCTAATGATGATGATATTAGAATATTCTTATTATTTTGGGTGTTGGGTTTTGGACTTATGCCACTTGGAATATTGGGAAATTTGTATTATCAGGCCTATAAAGATTTGCAAATCGGCAATAAAAAAGTTATTCGTGGTACGATTGACGAAAAAATAGAAGAAGTAAAAAGAGGTTCTAAAGGACAAATCTATTACTACTATTTTTTTAAAATTGGAGAAAAAAAAGTAGAAGTAGGCGGAGAGTTTTATGCACAACACAAAGTCCATGAAAATATTGCAATAGATAGTTTACTTGCCACCAACAAAGTGATTAAAGTGCAAAAATTGTAGAAAAAACAAAGAGTATGGAGCAGAAATGACAAAACATAGCAAAACATAAAAAAGTAGTATTAAAATTAGAAAAAATACAATAACTTGCATTTTCAAAATGACAAAGCATTATATTTATTACTAAATTAGCTATTAAACCAATGATTGCCATGCAACAACTAACTCCATACTTGTTTTTATCCTTTTTTACTTGTTTATCCACTACACTATATGCCCAAAATGATTTGGAGGATAAGCAATTAATTATAGAAAAAAATAGGGTGATGGAACTTTCAAAAGCAAACCGTTTGCAAAATCGTATGCAAAAAATTGAAAATCCACCACCTCTCATCGAACAAACGTATCAGCTAAACCGAATACAAGCTACACTGCCTGCATTACAAATACAAACAACCCCTTTTTTGCAAACCCAAACCGAAATAACGCCACCAATTTATCCAACTAATTATATAAAAGGAGGTTTTGGAAATTACACAACTTTGTTTGGAGAGTTGTTTTTACAAATTCCTAAAAAAAATAACTATACAATTTCTTTAGCTGCAAAACATTTATCGTCTGCTTCGGGCAGTGTTTTGGACGACAAATCGGGCAGTAGTCGTAGCAATATTGCCATCAAAGGAAGTTACCAAATCAATAGCAATAGTGAAATTTCTGGACAAGTAAATTACCAACGAATTGGTGTAAATTATTATGGTGTAAATCCTATTATTTTGAAAGATTGGGACAATGAAAAAATTAAACAAACCTATCAAACTTTTGCTATGTTGCTTGCCTATAAAGCAAAAGTAAACGAAAATATTAGTTACCAAACCCAAGCAAATTATTATTATTTTGGCACAAAAACAGAGGTTAGCGAAAATGCTTTAGCAATTACTGCCTCCAGCAATATCAAACTTAGTGTAGATGCAAATATTGATTTGGAACTTGATGCCAATTTTGCTAATAGAACTGATAATACAAAAACTATTGCACGTAACTTATTGTTATTCAAGCCTTTATACAAATTGCAAGTAGATAAAATAGGCATAAAAATAGGGGCAACTGTAGTCTATGATAATGACACACTAAGCCAAAATAAGCAATTTAGATTGTATCCACATATAGAAATTGGCTACCAAATAGTGTCAAATATGTCTGTATATGGCATACTAACAGGCAGTACCCAAAAAACTTCTCTTCGTCAATTTGCCAACGAAAATAATTTTATAGGCAATCAAATTAGCCTTTTACATACCAATAAACAATGGGAAATTATGGCAGGCGTACAAGGAAAAATCTCCCAAAATTTTGGCTACCACCTCAAAAGTTCCTATACAAATTACAAAAATCTATATTTTTTCAATAATAGTTTGGCAGATTCTGCTAAATTTGCGGTGTTCTATGATACTGAAGGTACAAGAGTTTTGGCAGGAATGGCAGAGATATATGCCCAAACAAACAAGCTAAAAGCAAGTTTCAAAACAGATTTTTTTGTATATGATACCCAAACTATTTCGAAGGCTTGGCATCGTCCAACTTTTGTCAATACATTGCTTATCAACTACTTATATGAAAAAAACATAGCTTTTCATCTCGAAGTTTTTAACCAAAATGGATTGCAAGGCTATAATTTTGTACGCAACAAAAGCTATGAATTGCCTTCGATAGTAGATGTTAATTTGCAAGCAAGTTATTTATTTCAAAATAATATTTCGATATTTCTCAAATTAAATAATATTTTTTCGCAACAATATCAGCAATATTTGTATTATGATATGCAAAAATTTAATGCTTTGCTTGGCGTAATGTGGCAATTTTAATAGACTTTTTGCGAAATTCTCGAAAGATTGAAAAAATCTTTTTGCAAGATTTATAAGGATAAAAATAAATTTACTAACTAAATAATTAATTTTAAAAAATGAAAAAATATATTTTAGTATTCCTATGTAGTTTTGTATTTGCAAATGCTTTTGCTCAAGACAAGGTTTTTAAGATGACGCCACAAGATACGATTGTGCCAAAAGTCAAAGAGGAAAAAGCCCCAAAACAAAATACCGCAGATATTGGTTTCAAAAAAATAGTAGGCGGAAATGTTTGGTTTAATGTCTGGGGGTCTTATTATTATTTTGATATTTCTCCTGTTGCAGCTTACAAATTGAATGAAAAAACACATCTTGGCGTAGGTGCTACTTATCGTTATGTGAGTGGCTATTCTTATTCTTCAGGTCTGTCCAGTGATTATTCGGTGTATGGAGGTCGTGTTTTTATGCGTTATATGCTATTTCCAAGTATTTTTGCCCATGCCGAATACGAATATATGTATGGTTTGCCGATACCTGTTTTGCGTGGTAGTAGTTATTTTGCAGAACGTAGTTGGGTAGCAGGTACCTTGATTGGTGGCTCGTATCGTAGCATGATGGGCGAAAGAACAGCCTCCACACTTACTATATTGTATAATGCAACACATGTTACTAATGTTACGCCTTATACAAGTCCTTTAGTCATTCGTTTGAGTTTTGAATATGAGTTTTAGTATTGCAAGTATTTGACAACAATTAAACCCCAAAAATATATGGCAAGTGCAAAATTTTTAAATGTGCAACAAAAATTATCTTTAGCAAATGCAATGCCTTCTATCAAAAACGGTGATTTACTTTTTTGTGGTGGAAACGGCAATTTTAGCAACAGCATCAAAAAACTTTCTGATTCGCATGTGAGTCATGTAGGAATTATATTTTGGTGGGGGCAAAATCTTATGCTTTTAGAAAGTGTTTTGGAAGTAGGAGTTCGTGCAATTCCCTTATTTCATTATACAGGCAATTACAACCATACAGGTAAAAAATATGATGGAACTTTGTTTGTGGCAAGACACAAAGGAGTTACCAACGACAAACTAAAATTAGAAGCAATGCAACAAGTTGCCATTGATTTGTTTGGTTTTAAGTATGATAGCAATGATATTTTCAAAATTTTGGCAAGTAGATTTTCCAAAAAAGTTAAAAGAAAAGAAGATGATGCCTTTATCTGTTCGGAATATGTGGATAAAATTTTTGAAATGGTAAATATCAAATTTAACCGAGAAGCTTCAGGGTTTATTTTTCCCGAACATATTGCAGCAGATGCAAACGTGGAGGTTATTTGCGAATTGGTTTAAAACTTGTAGCAATTCTATAAAAACAACCAATTTTATACGCCTAATTCCCAAACTATGACAGAATTATTTTTAGCTTATCTTTGGCAATTTCAATATTTTGATAAGCAAAATTTGCAAACTACAGCACAAGAAGCTATAAATATTTTGCAAATAGGCATACAAAATACAGATGCTGGTGCAGATTTTCAAGAAGCCAAAATAGAAATTGGCAACAAATTATGGCATGGCAGTGTAGAAATTCATCTAAAAGATACCGATTGGCAAGCACACAAACATAGCCAAAATAAGCAATACAATAATGTAATTTTGCACGTAGTTTGGGAAAAATTAAGTACAGAAAATATGCAAAGGCAAGACGGTTCTATGATTCCTACTTTGGAACTAAAAAACCGTGTTTCTGCATTACTTATAGAAAAATATCAAGATTTTCGTAATCCAAAAGATACAATTCCTTGCGAGTCTTATTGGAAAAGCATAGATAGACTCAAAATTCTGTCGATGTTAGATAATGTATTGGTGCAAAGATTGCAACGCAAAGCCCAAAATATCCTCGATAGATTAGCAGAAAATACAGGAGATTGGGAAGAAACAAGTTACCAAATCTTAGCACAAAGTTTTGGTTTTAAAGTAAACCAAGAGGCATTTTTGGCACTTGCGAAGTCTTTGCCATTTAAAATTATTAGCAAACATAGTACAGAATTACAGGACATAGAAGCCTTAATTTTTGGACAAAGTGGGCTTTTAGAAAATCCAACAAGTACAGAAAACAGCGAAAATACAGCACACCAACAGCAATATGCTACTACATTGCTAAAAAACTATGCTTATTTGCAACACAAATATAATCTTAGCCCAATAGAAAAAGAAAGGTGGAAATATTTGCGACTAAGACCAGCAAATTTTCCAATGATTAGATTAGCACAATTTGTTAGCTTAATTTTTGAACAAAAACTTTTTTTTACTAATTTTATGCAAGCCGAAACTGCCAAAAAATTACAAACATTATTGTCTGTAAAGGCTTCCCCTTATTGGTATGCACAAAATAATAACGCAAAAACAGGAACAGAAAAAACAGGAACAGAAAAAATAGGAAATATGGGCAAAGAAAGTGCAAATAACTTGATAATCAACACCATCATTCCTTTGTGGACTGCCTACAGTATGCACAAAGATACGGATATGTATATGGACAAAGCCATAAAAATACTGGAGGAATTGCCTGCCGAACACAACAAAATTACAGAACTTTGGGATAATATTGGGCTAAAAATACAAAATGCTTTTGACGCACAAGCAAGCATTGAATTATACAATGAATTTTGTAGCAAAAAGCAATGCCTACAATGTAGAATTGGAAATGCTATTTTACACAGCTAAACTTTTCTTTTTTATACCAACCTACATGACATAGAAAATAGCAAGCTAAATGTAGGGGAAGACCTAAAAAAAGTTATACATTTGCAATGCAATACTTGTATTGCATATCCAATGCCCATACTAACTGACTACTTTTGTCTATGCAACAAATTTTATTTCGCCTTTTTGGTCGCAGAACTATTAAAAATTTTATTAGTACACTAAAAAATCGCAAGGCATCTTTCTATGAAACAGAGCCTATTTTAGACTATTTTGTAAAATATTACCGCAATGGTTTTATGTTAGATGTCGGTTGCCACTATGGAGAAGCAAGTAATCCATTTTTAGAAATGAATTGGAAAGTAATTGCTTTTGAACCAGATAAAGACAATTTGACAAAAATAGCAGCACACACAAACCGCAAAATATATCCTTATGCAGTTGCAGACACAGATGGGCAAGTAGTACCGTTTTATTTGAGCAACACTTCGTCGGGCATTTCGTCTATGTCTGCCTTTGAATCTGCACACCAATTAGCTTATACTGTCGAAACAATAAGTTTGCGTACTGTGATTGCCAAAGAAAATATCGGTAATATAGATTTTCTAAAAATAGATATTGAAGGACACGATTATTTTGCTTTGCGAGGTTTTCCCTTCGAAACACACAAACCAGAGATGATTATGTGTGAGTTTGAGGATAATAAAACCATTTCTCTTGGCTATACCTACAAAAATATGGCAGACTTGTTAGTCCAACAAGGTTATAAAGTTTGGATAGCAGAGTGGTATCCGATTGTAAAATATGGCAATGAACAAAAATGGCGTTGCCTAAATGCTTATCCTACAGAATTGGTCGATAAAAATGCTTGGGGAAATATGATTGCAGTTCGGGAGGATTGTAGTGAAAAATTTGCTCAAGTTTTAGCAAGCACCATGCAAACTTTTCGATAGAATATATTGTACTGTCCATTAAGTAAGAATACAGAATACATTTTTATTTTGTCTTTTCCTGCCGTGGTTTGTGTCAAACCCGCAATGGAATTGAAACCACTCCACCAGCACATCAAAGGTACATTTAAAACTACTTTTGTTAGTTTATTGCGTATTTTTGTGTGCTAAAACTAAAAAAGTAGTTTTTTTGGGCAAGTTTGATGTGCTGGTGGAGTTGGCTGTGGCGACACAGCCAACGGCAGAAAAAACATACACTAAACTTACTCAAAAATTCTTAAAAAGATGTGTACATACCCTAGGTGTCTCACAAACCACTCCATTAGCACGTCAAAGGTGCATAAAAAAACTACTTTTGTTAGTTTATTGCGTATTTTTGTGTGCTAAAACTAAGAAAAAGTAGTTTCTTTGGGCAAGTTTGATGTGCTGGTGGAGTTGGCTGTGAGACACAGCCAACGGCAGAAAGTCCTAAATAGCAATTTAACCAACCACAGTAATATAATATTGTGGTTGGTTAGTTAAATAAAATTGAGACATTTACATAAAATAGTTATAACATTATGAAAATGATAGAATACTCTATTGAAGGCACTAATTATGATGAAAAATTATCTCTATACTGGGCTAACAAGCTAATCTTTTATGGATTTACAGATGATTTATTTTCAAGTATCACAGAAGAATTAGAGATGAAAATTTTGTCGGATAAAGTATATTTTAGTTATAAATTAAGATTACTTGACGATTATATTGTGCTTATACCAAATGTAAACGATGAAGATTTGCATCTTTTCTATAAGAACAATTTTTTAAGCATTATTTATATCAAGAAGCCTGAATTTGTGTTATTTTGGCAATTCTTACGATATAATGAGGAAGACTTAACAATATTGCCAACCTTGCAAGGTAGTGAAGCTATTTTTTGCTGGTTATTAGACACTCATGTAAGTTTTATGCTTGATACGATTAAGAACATTGACATTTTTTTTGACAAAAGTATGATTGAGGTAAATAATAGAGTTTATGAATAATTACAAGTATATAATTTTTCTCTTTAGTGCAAAAGTACGTCTAAAATTATAGAGTGCTACTGCTACTGTAAATAACTTATTTTTGGTTTCTTCTATGTAAGTTCTGAT
>JBIKRY010000094.1:0-14895 GCA_044348925.1 Bernardetiaceae bacterium | reverse complement strand
ATGTATTTGTTTTTGTAATTCCTTTACAATTTGTTCAAATTGGAAAATTCTTGCACCTTTTATCAAAATATTCTCTTGATAAAACTGTATAAGATTACTTTTTTTCTGTGTATATTGATTGCTATTTTGGGTAACATCTTGTAGAGAAGATAGAAAATCTTGCGTAGTTTCAAAAAAATATTTTTCCTCTTGCCTAAATATATCTGCATACGCCGTAATCTGTTTACCAATGCCAATTACTTTATTAATACCTTGATTTTCAAGTAATTCATTAATTTTAGTATATAATTCATCAACATATAAACCACTTTCAAACATATCGGAAAGAATGACTGTATTTTTAGTTTTTTGCTTATTTTGTTGCAAAAAATTTAAGGCAACTGTCAAGCCTGCCAAGTCATTGTTATACGTATCATCAACAAGTAAACAATCATTTCTGCCGGCTTTTAGTTCTAAACGCATAGCTACTGGCTTTAATAATTTTATTAGCTTTTCTATTGCTGTCATCTCAAAACCTAAACACAACAACAAAGCTATGCAATGCAAACAATTTTCGGTAAAAGCATGGTCTGTAAATGGAATCGTGAGATGGTAAGGCGTATTTTTAAACTCCAAAGAAAGTTGTTTGGTGTTAGCATCTGAAATTTCGGCAATAATGCGTAGGTCTGCCAAAGGCGAAAAACCCCAAGTAAATGGTGTAACTGCTGGGTTTTTTGTAGCCCATTCTACTATTTCATCTTCTACAATTTGTTGGTCGGAACAATAAATTAAGATTTTTGCTTCGGTAAAAAGTTGTAATTTTTCTTGAATTTTCTCTCTCTTATTAGAAAAACCCTCGTCATGTGCAGTGCCAATATTAGTAAAAATGCCTACAGTTGGGCGGATAATTGCCTGTAATTTTTGCATTTCTGCCCTTCGCGAAATTCCTGCCTCGATGATTGCTATTTGGTGTTTTTCTGTCATCTGCCAAACAGATAAAGGAACTCCAAGTTGCGAATTGTAACTTTTAGGACTTTTTACAACTTGATAATGTTGTTCTAAAAGTTGTGCAAGCCATTCTTTGATAATAGTTTTGCCGTTGCTACCTGTGATAGCTATGACAGGCAAAGAAAATTGCCGCCGATGAAAAGCAGCCAATAATTGCAAAGCAAGCAAAGTATTTTTGGCAACAATAAAAACCGTATCTTCTTGATTTAGTGTAGCAAACAAAGAAGTTTGTGTAAATTCCTGCTCTATGACAAAATATCTAACTCCTTTTTGGTGAGCATCTGCAATATACTGATGCCCATTTTGTAAAGTGCCTTGCATAGCAAAAAAAACAGTTTTAGTAGGATTAATAATTTCTCTACTATCTGTCAAAAGTTGTTTGTCCACTAATTGCGGATAAATACCTGCAATGGGAAGTAAATTTTGTAGCATAGATTGCTAATTATTTTTTATATAGAATTTTACTTATCGATGAATCACAAAAATAAATTAAAACCAAGTATCAAAAATATTGATACTAAGTATTATAAAATTATAACAAATAAATAAATTTCATTATTTGCTAATCCATTCAAATACAAACATATAAAAATTATTACGTTAAAATTACATGGCTATTTTTAAATTTGTAATAAAAAATAAAATACATTTTAATTTATAACATAACTTATTGATAATCAAGATATTAATATAAATAAAGATAGCATTTCATATCTTTTTTGATAATTTTATTACAAATAAAAAAATGTTGATGTAATATTTTTTGAAAGAGTGCAACTATTCAATATTTTTTTACAACTTGCAATATCAACTAAAATCACTCATAATTATGCAATATAAACTTTTTGGCAAAACAGGTTTAAGAGTATCTGAAATTTGCTTAGGAACAATGACTTTTGGCGAAGATTGGGGTACAGGAGCCAGCAAATTGGAAAGCAAAAAAATTTTTGATGCTTTTGCAGACGCAGGCGGAAATTTTATCGACACTGCAAATAGATATACAGAAGGTACAAGTGAAAAATTTTTAGCAGATTTTTTAGGCAATGAAAGAGATAAATTTGTACTTGCCTCCAAATATTCGTTGTATGACAGACGTGATGATATCAATGCAGCAGGTAATCACCGCAAAAACTTAATCCGTTCGGTAGAAGGTAGCTTAAAAAGATTACATACAGATTATTTGGATATTTTGTGGTTACACGCATGGGATTTTACGACTTCACCCGAAGAAGTAATGCGTGGTTTAGATGATTTGGTGCGTATGGGCAAAATTATGTATCTTGGCATTTCGGATACGCCTGCGTGGATAGTTGCACAAGCAAATACGTTGGCAGAACTGCGTGGCTGGACATCTTTTGCAGGCTTGCAAATAGAATATAGCTTGATTCAACGAACAGCAGAAAGAGATTTGATTCCAATGGCAAAACATTTTGGTATGGCACTCACGCCTTGGGCACCGTTAGGGGCAGGAATGCTAACAGGGAAACACAACGACAAAGCTGCAACAGGTGCAAGACTTACCGAAAATAGCATGAAAATGAATGAAAAAAACCGAAATATTGCCAAAAAAGTAAGCGAAGTAGCCCAAAAATTAGGCGTTACTTCCTCACAAGTTGCTTTAAATTGGTTAAGACAGCAACATATACAGGTAATACCTATCGTAGGCTCACGAAAAGTAGAACAAATAAAAGACAGTTTAGGTTGTATTGATTTTACGATTCCCAAAAATCTATTAGACGAATTGACCGAAATAAGTGCCATAGAATTAGGATTTCCACACGACTTTTTGGCTTCGCCTGGAGTAAAAGATGTATTATTTGCCGATTTTGCAGACAAATTAATCAACCATAAACTATAATTTAGATAGGTTGTGTACTATGTTTGTAGTACACAACCTATCTATTCATACACTTACTTCACACGCTAAAGCGTATGTTACATTCCTTACTAAGCCCTATCCTTCGATATATTTTTCTGTTAATTTGCTACACTTCGTTAGTTTTTGCTTGTGATACCGATAATTTTTATCGTACAAAGGCTATGATGCAAGCAGGTAGCATGCATAATTTTACTACTACAAGTCATCATTTAGCTGCAAACATAGAATTAGATACTACCAAAGAATTTGTTTATTATCTAAAAGTACGATTTCCAAACAACCACAAAGAGTACAAATTTTTGGTAGATGTGGCTTCGCCAACCGTAATTTCTACAAAATTAGCCAAAATATTACATATCCAAACAGAAATAAGTTTTACAGACGATAGTTATGAAACAAAACCTACTTTACAAATTGCTACGCTAAAAAATATAGAAATAGCCACGATACAATGGCAAAATATAGCAGTTGTTATAGACACTTTACCCGAAAAATATGATGGAATTATTGGGGCAAATCTTATGCAACATAGTATTTGGGAATTTAACCCTATCACAAAAAATATTACCATACATCAACAAAAACCTGATTTAAAAGGGTTTAGGGCTTTTCCTTTTGTGAGAAATATTTATCGGATTCCAAAATTTCACGCATTTTTTAACCAATTTAAACAAAAACAAGTTTTTCATTTGAGTACAGGAATGTCTAAAGGTGTGAAAATACCCTTAATAGAATGGCAACGGAGTATTTGGTTAGGTTTTGACTCTATACATTCTCCATTAATCACTAATGAGATATGTTTTGACAATTTTTTGATTCAAAAAGAGAAAAAACAAGCTATTTCTTACATAGATAGTGTATATGCTACTAAGCTACCATTATTGCGAATAGATACGGTAAAAATACAAAATTTGCCTGCGATTGTTGGACAAGGAAATGCTTGGTTTGTAGGAAATGCTTTTTGGAAAAATTTTATCTTGATAATAGATTGGAAAGAACGAAAATTTTATCTGAAAAGAATATAAAAAAATGGATATGTAAGGAATGTAGTTATAAAATTAGTATAAACTACATTCCTATTAGATATATATAGCTATTTTTTGTCATAACTTTTTACCAAATCTAAAAATAAAAAAACAGTAGCCACAAAAACAAGCAACATCACAGGAAGACGTGGCAAACTAAACAAAGCAGCAAGATATAAACCCACCAAAACAGGGGCAGTGAATCCCAAAAAAACTGCTATAAACGGACTAAAAACTTTTCTTAGTAAACGCATAATCATAAAATTTAAGTAATAAGTAAACCAATCACTTAATTAAACGAAAATAAGCTAAAAAAGTTATTCCAAACTATTACATTATTGTTAATAAAAACATTTTTTTGTTACAACTATTGCATAAAAAAGTAAATTTTATTAACAAATTTATATTTTTTCAGCAAACAAAAATCATAACATTTTTATTTGATAAAAAAAGTGAAAAAAAATATGCTAAAAATTTGGATAACTAAAAACAAACTATTACCTTTGCAACATAATAAAAATGGAGTTTGTAGCTCAGTTGGTTAGAGCGTCGGTTTGTGGATCCGAAGGTCGTGGGTTCGAGACCCATCATTCTCCCCAAATAACCTAAAAAGTGGACTTATTTATTTTAAGTCCACTTTTTTTTATGCCAAAAATAAAATTTATTAGCAAAACTGTAGTGTAACTTGGGTATTTCCAATAAAATCACACTACAGTTTATTAAAATAGTTGTACTAAATTAGTCTGTCAAATCTTGAATATCCAACATTCCTACAGCTTGTCCATTTTCAGTTACTAAAATTGTATCTACTTTTTTGTCTTTAAATAGTTGTGCTGCCTCATTCAAAAGTGCATTTGCATCAATGCTAATAGGAGTTTTATAGGTCAAATCACCCATTTTTTTCTGCAAAATATCTTTTCCAGCATCTTTTAAATGGCGACGCAAATCTCCGTCTGTAAATACACCAATTACTTGCTTGTTTGCATCTAAGACCGTAACACAGCCAAAACCTGCTTCTGTCATTACCACCAATGCCTCTGTAACCGAATGTGAAGTTGCGACTACAGGATTTGCCGTTGCCATTGCTTCTTTCACTTTTACGCTGGTCATACGTGTATGCTCAAAAAACTGTTCTGTACCTATAGTAGTCAAAACATTTTCTGTTAATTGTTTGATAATTTTGTATGGTACAGTACAAGTATGCACCCCTACTTGAATAGCATTGCGTACATGTTCTGCATTTCGCACCGAAGAAAACATAATTTTAGAGTTGTAGCCATAATAATTTACAGCATTTACACACTCTTCCACTAAGCCTAAAGCATTGTGTCCTTGGTCTTGCAATCTACCTACCAACGGGCAAACGTATGTTGCACCTGCTGCCATTGCCATGTATGCTTGTTGTAAGGTATAAACCAAATGCACATTGACCAAAATACCCTCGTCTGTAAGACGTTTACAGGCTTTTACGCCTTCTAAAGATACAGGAATTTTGAAAACAGATTTTTTTGGGTCTAAACCAATATCAATCAAACGATGTGCTTCTGCATAAACTTCATCAGCATTTTTGCCTAATGCTTCTACCTGCAATACAGGCACAATCGTAGCCAATTCCAAAATTAAGGCATCTACATTGGTTACGCCTTGGCGGTGCATAAAAGTAGGCGTAGTAGTCAAACCTGCCAAAAAACCGAGTTGAAAAGCCTCTTTGATTTCTTTCAAATCGGCAGAATCTAAATATAATTCCATTGTGTATTGAGGATTTACTAAGTAATTGAATAAATATTTTGTGGCAATTTTGGCTTTTGCTATTTTGCTTTGCCAAAATAAAACGGTTGCAAGTTGGCAAAAAAATACAAATAAATCGATAAAATAGCCTTTTTTTTGATAAAACAAATTTTGTTCGTAAAATAGTCTATACTAAAGTCTAATGTTACAAATTTTTCATTATCTCTAATATACTAATTTTATGCAATATAAAATATAATCTTAGCGTTTTCTGCGGGCATCAATATTGATTTTGTCCAAAACAATAATAGCATTTGGATAGGCTTTTTGCAGTTTTTTATATGTTTTATAGGCTTCTAATCGTTGAATAAAACTGCCCACACGTACTCTAAAATTAGGTTTGTCATAAGACATTTCGGCTCTTTCTTGCAAATTCCGTTCAATATCATTTTCTATTTTTTGTGCCTCTTCTCTATCCGAACCCGAATATACCAAAATACGATAACCCTGCACACTTTTAATGTTTTTGCTAAAATCATACAAAGCTGTCAATAAACTATCCATTGCCAAGTTATTGGTTTGGGAAGGTGCAACAAAAACTCCTGTAGTTTTGTTAGTTGCTACTTGCTTAGTTGTATTTGGTAGATTTTGCGTATTTGTATGATTTGTAGTATTTTTGCTATCTATTAAAATAGGTTCGGGTTTTGGAATATTAGGATATTTTTGCAAATGTATGCTTATATCCTCCTCATAGACCGTATTGGTGTTGGTATTGCTAACTTTTGTTGTGCCACAACTAAGTAATAAATTAGCAAGTATAAATACTAAAAATAGGTATATTTTTTTCATAAAAATAAAATTTAATTACATAAATATATACAAAATTAGCAATAAAAAGCCACTAATTCCACCAAAAATACTCACAATAGTCAAAGTTGGAACTGCTACCACTTTTTTTGCAATTCCAGTATATTTTGCTATTTGTGTTTTTGCCTTGTCTAAAATGGTCATAATATTTTGTAACTTTTGTAATTTGGCTTGCAATTTTTCGGCATTTTCGCCTATTTTTTCGTTGAAAGTAGCCACTTTAGTATCTGCTTTTTGCAAAGGTAATTTGTCCACTGCCTCCTCGATAAATTTGGAAATCAAGGTCAAAACTTGTAACAAAACTTTTTCTATTACCCAAAATACTGATTTTGCCAAAAAACCAGCTTTTTCTATAGCATATTTAGATAATATTGGCAAAATCAAACCCAATATTACAGCTTTCAATACTTCGGAGGCTTTTGGAATTGCTATTTCTTGTTGCGTTGCTTTTGCTACGTTTTTATGCAAGTCTTGATAAATAACTTCTGTGGTTTCTATAGAAATTTTAGTTGCTGCATTGATGTCTTCTAAAAGATTACTACTTGCAAAATAAAAACCCAAACCTCCACCAACTACGACAGAAAAACCCAAAAACACAATACAAAACAGAATAGAAGCAACATTATGCGGACTTTTCAAAAGCACAAAAGCAATATCTACCACTATTCCAAGAAGAACAGGAAAAATTACCATCATTTGAAATTTGGGAACTGTAGCAAAAACTTCAGTTATTTTTTCTATCAATTCTGTAGTTTGATAAGCCGAAAAATCTATTTGTGTACGTTTTTGAAAGTCTTGTAAAAAAGTATTTTGTTGCATAAAATGAATGTAAAAAATGAATTGATTTGAGTTGGAAATAGCATTGTTTAACTTTTAAAAATAGTCCACAGCAAACCAATTACCGAAAACATACCTACACTAACAATGGCTATTAACAAATATTGCAACATTTTATCTTGCATTACTAATTTTTGTTGTAAAAAATCTGTTTGCTGCCTAAATTCTTCTATTTCGGCTTTGTGTAATTCGTTGAGATGTTGTTGCAAATGTCTTTGAATTTGCTCATTTTGTGTTTGTGTTAGCAAATTTTGATTTTCTATTAGTTGGTATTGCGTATCTTGTTGCTTTTTGTAGAGTAACATTTTAGCCTCTATTTCTGCAAATTGTTTGTGTAAAACTTGCTTATGCTCGTCTTGGTTTTCGTCTATTTTTTTTTCCAAATTGCTAATTTGTGTAGCAATAGTTTCTAATTTCTGTGGAAAATTAATTGCTAAAATTTTATTTTCTACGGCTTTTGTATATTCTACCAAACCTTGATAAGCAAGCAGAAACTGTCGTATATCTTGTTGTTGCGTGGCAAAATCTTGTTGTATTTGTAAGAACATTTGGGCTATTTTTTGCACCAAATTATCTATACTAAGTACAATATGTTGTAAAACTTTGTTGATTTGCTGTTCTACTTGTTGTAAAGTAAGATGAAAATTTTGTTTTTGTTGCTCAAAAATTATTTGCGTTTCTTCCTGTACTATTCTAAAATCTTGAATAATATTTTCATTTTGTAGGCTATATTTTTCACTTATTTCTGCAAATTGTTTGGCGGTTTTTTGGTAAAAATCACGCAAATAATATTGATGTGCTTCTTGCACTGCAACTAAATGTTGGTCATTGTGTAATTTTACCAATTTTAGGTCTGCAATGTTTTCGGTAATCTTATGATGAATAGCCGTTACAACGGTTTCTAAACTTTGAAATTTTTCGGGAAAATTAATGGCACTTATTTTACTTTCTAATTCAGTTGTCAAAGTTACAACTGCTTGATATTGTGCTAAATAGCCTTGAATTTGCGTATATTGTGTTTCATATTTTTGGGCAATTCCTTGATTTTTTTCGAGCAAGGTATTGGCAGTTGCTACCATGATTTGTTTATTTTCGGCTTGCAAATTGCCAAATTGTATGGCATTATTTTCTGTAAGACTTGCCAAGATTTCGGGCAGATGTGTTGCGTATTGTGTTTGAATACTTTGCACACTTTCGACTACTTTTTGGGCAGTAGTTTGGAGGGTTTCGAGCTGTAGCCTTGCGGTCTGCATTGCCGATAAATCTTTCTGTAGATTCACTAATTCTTGGTGCAAAATCTCATTCATCATAAAATAACTAACATTGATTTGCAAAATTACAAGAAAAAGATATAAAAAACAATTTTCTCTCTTGGATAATAGGTTTTCCAACTCAAAATTATTTTAAGCACGTAGCAAGATTTTAAAGTAATTTTTTCACTTTAATAAATGTTTTGCGAGATTATTTTATGTTTTAGTTAAAAAATGTCAAAAAATCGTAATAAAACAATAAAAATCCCAATAAATGTAATAATTTGCAAAATAATGTTTGTGGAATAAACTGTAGTGTTTTTCCACTTCTTAACACTTTAAACAAGTACAAAACATGAAAAAAATTACCTTTGCCTTGCTTTTTGCTACCTTGCCATTTTTTGGTAAAGCCCAAACAGCAATGATGACTGCAACAGCCGAATTAGATGCTAAGGTTTTTGCGGAAACTATTACTAACGATGACCTCAAAAAACACCTAAGTATTTTGGCTTCAGACGAATATGAAGGCAGAGAAACAGGCGAAAAAGGTCAAAAAATGGCAGCAGATTATATCATTAAGCATTTTAAACAGCTTGGTTTGGCAGCACCTGTGCAAGCAAATGCAGCAAATCCTTATTTGCAAACCTTTCCTTTAGCCAAAAAAACTTGGGGAGAAAGTTATATTCAAAAAGGAAATACCAAATATGAATTGTTTAAAGATTTTTTTGC
The DNA here is from genome assembly GCA_044348925.1 of Bernardetiaceae bacterium. GTDB lineage: Bacteria > Bacteroidota > Bacteroidia > Cytophagales > Thermoflexibacteraceae > JAAFKA01. The sequence continues at coordinate 5,593 of JBIKRY010000094.1, read as the reverse complement.
CTACGGAGATTATACACAAAATGCCGAAATGGAATTTGTTTTTGTGGGCTATGGCATCGAAACTGAAGGCTATTCCGATTACAAAGATATAGATGTAAAAGGCAAAATTGTAGTAGCATTTTCAGACGAGCCTAAAGACAAAGACGGCAACTTTATTTTTTCCAAAACCAAAACAATGTCCGATTTTGCTCGTCCACAAGCAAAAAATAAAATAGCAAAAGCAAATGGTGCAGCAGGTATTTTGCACGTTTTTGAAGACGAAAAATCTTTCAAATCTACACTTGCTTTGTATCGTAGTTATTTTATGGCTGCCTCTATGACTTTGGTTAGTGAGGAAGCCAAATCATCTTTTGGCAGTTTTTATACCTATCCTGCAGTTGCAGCGGATTTGTTGGGCAGCAAAGAGAAAAAAATACAAAAAATGATAGACGAAATTGTAGCAAGTCGCAAACCCGTTGCTAAAAAAATTAGCAACAAAGCAAAAGTCTTGATGCAACGCAAAAGCCAAGAAGTAATGACCGAAAATGTTTTAGGTTTTATGGAAGGCACTGACAAAAAAGAAGAAATTTTGGTTATTACGGCACACTATGACCATATTGGCATTGTAGATGGCAAAATCAATAATGGGGCAGATGATGATGGTTCGGGAACAGTTAGCGTATTAGAATTAGCAGAAGCATTTAGTATTGCCAAGCAAAAAGGATTTGCACCACGCAGAAGTATTTTGTTTATGTTGTTTACAGGTGAAGAAAAAGGTTTGTTAGGCTCGGAATATTACTCAAATAACCCAATATTTCCCCTCAAAAACACTATTACAGACCTAAATATCGATATGGTTGGTCGGGTAGATGATAAACATACAGAAAACCCAAACTATATTTATGTGATTGGTTCAGATAAACTTTCGTCAGATTTGCACAAATTGCACGAAGACGCAGCCAAAAAATATGCACCAGAAATAGAATTAAATTATACCTACAATGATGAAAACGACCCAAACCGTTTTTATTACCGTTCTGACCATTATAATTTTGCGGTGCATAATATTCCAATTATTTTCTATTTTAATGGAACACACCCAGATTATCATGCTCCAACAGATGATGTAGAAAAAATTAATTTTGAAAAAATGGAAAAAATAGACCGTATGATTTTTCATACTGCTTGGGAATTGGCAAATGCAGAAGCAAGACCAAAAGTAGATAAAGCCGAAAAATAGTTTTTCTGTTTACTTAATTTTATTAGCAAATTATACCTCCTTGAATTTTATATTTTTTCATTTGAGGTCTAATTAATATTACACAACTTACATTTAATAAGAGTGTAATTTTCAAACTTTCCAAGTCTTAAAGACTTGGAAAGTTTTGATTACCAATTAGTTACATAACTTCATTGAATAAACACAAGTATTTGATTTTCAGTTACTTATAAAAAATGGTACTCGTATTAAAACTATGCCTCCAAAACTAATTATTGACATTCCTAATCCTTGTTTTGAAGATTGGGACAAAATGCAAGTTACACAAAAGGGTAAAATGTGTAATCTTTGTGGCAGGTTTTCGCAAAAACAACTAACAAGAATTAACCAAGCAGTTCATAATCAAGTAGTTAGTAAGCCATTTTTATGGAAGACCTTTGCCTTCTTGCTAGCAACAGCTACTGTAAATTTGCAAAATGCGACAGCTTTTGAAAAACCAATTACAGAACAAGAACAAATATATAGCATCGAAAATAAGACTATTTTTGACGAAATAAATACAAATATTCCTCGAATAGAAACCGAAAAACCTATTGTAAATATTGATTTGCAAGAAGATACTATTGTGCAAGGTATGCCTATGACTTCTTTTTGGATAGTAAAAGGTGTTATTACTGATAAACAGACAGGTACTAAACAAGCCAATACAAAAATATTTGTCAAAAATTATGAACATATAAAAGCTATAACCGACAAAGATGGTAATTATATGTTGAATTTGACTGATTTTATAGGAAAAGATAGCTTAGTATTGGTTATTCTAGGTAAAAATGTTCAGTTGAAAGAAGAAATTATTTATCGTGATAAAAAAGAAAACAGTTTTTGCATCACAAAACTGAAAAGTGAAGTTACAATAATTAAATAATACAACTATACTTTATTTTTAATATACGATTGAAATATCAAAGTATCCAAATATTTGATAATTAGAAACAAAAAATACTTATTTTTGCCAAAAATAATACTAGTAATATATGAAAAGAACAAAAATCTCCGAAATTCTAAGTTCGGGACAAATAGCTACAACGGTAAACGTAAAAGGTTGGGTACGTACCAAAAGAGGCAGCAAAGGCGTGGCTTTTGTGCAGCTGAATGATGGTAGCACCATTCATGACATTCAAATTGTAGTAAATCTTGATAGTTTGGGCGAAGATTGCCTAAAAAATGTGCATACAGGTGCCTGTATTTCTGTTGTTGGTAATTTGGTACAGTCGCAAGGTGCAGGACAAAGTATAGAAGTGCAAGCAACTGAAGTTACTTTGTTGGGTGAGGCGTTGCCTTCGGATATTGCACCCGAAGGAAAAGGCTATCCTATGCAACCAAAAGCACACTCTATGGAGTTTTTGCGTGAAAATGCCCACTTCCGCCCACGCACAAAGACTTTTAGCACTGTTTTGCGGTTACGTCATGGTTTAGCTTTTGCTATCCACAAGTTTTTCCACGACAAAGGCTTTTATTATCTACACTCACCAATTATTACAGGCTCTGATGCCGAAGGTGCAGGCGAAATGTTTAGGGTTACAACACTTGACGCACAAAATCCACCTTTAAACGAGCAAAAACAAGTAGATTATTCGCAAGATTTTTTTGGAAAAGCTACTAATTTGACTGTTTCGGGACAATTGGAGGGCGAAGTGGCTGCGATGGCAATGGGGGATATTTATACTTTTGGACCTACTTTTAGAGCCGAAAACTCCAATACTGCTCGACATTTAGCAGAATTTTGGATGATAGAACCCGAAATGGCGTTTTATGAATTGGAAGATAATATGGCTTTGGCACAGGAATTTATCCAATATCTTATTCGTTTTGCTTTAGAAAACTATCCCGATGATTTGAAATTCTTAGACGAAAGACAAGCAAAAGAGGACAGCCAAAAGAAAGCCGAAGAAAGAAATGAAATGGGACTATTGGAAAAATTGAAATTTGTGGTAGAAAATGACTTCAAAAAATTGAGTTATACAGAGGCTATTGAGGTCTTGAAAAACTCAAATTACCACAAAAAAGGCAAATTCCAATACAACGAAATTAAATGGGGAATGGATTTGCAATCGGAACACGAAAGATATTTGGTAGAAAAGGAATTTAAACAGCCTGTGATTTTGTTTAATTACCCAAAAAATATCAAATCTTTTTATATGAAACAAAATGAAAATGAGGAAGTTGGCAAAGAAACCGTAAGAGCTATGGACGTTTTGTTCCCTGGTATTGGCGAAATGATTGGCGGTTCGCAACGTGAGGAAAGTTACGAAAAATTGCTAAAAGTTGTTACCGACAAAAAAATGCCTTTGGATAGTTTATGGTGGTATTTGGAATTGCGGAAGTTTGGCACTGCCCCTCATAGTGGTTTTGGTTTAGGTTTTGAAAGATTGATAATGTTTGTAACAGGAATGACCAATATTAGAGATGTAATTCCGTTTCCGAGATTTCCGAGAAGTGCAGAGTTTTAAAATATTGGTATCCTTGCCAATACGCAAAGTAGTAGGCTTTTGGGCATAGACTTTAGTCTATGCTTGTAAGTCCTTGATTATCAATGATTTAAAAGCACAGACTAAAGTCTATGCTACAGAATTTAATAATCTATATTTATACTAAAAATTAATTGGTTTTATCCAAAGATGTTATCTTTTTTTCAAAAATGACCTCTTTATGTTCTGTTTTCTATATAATTATTTTAGTTTTAGTATAACATAAACGAAGGATTACTTTATTCATCATCAATAAGTTGCATAGCAACCGTATATTTGCCTTTAGGCGAATATACGGTATCCGTAGTTTATGTTACTTAGTTTTTCCTCTCTTTTTTCAATTCTTCTACAAATTCTATCATTTGGTTGATAGTGGTCATAATGGTAACATTGTTAGGAGTTTGAATATCTTGCCCTACTACTTGATAGCCTGATAACAAAATATGTGCTTCGGGAAAACTTGCCGACAAGCTATTTACATAATTTTGTACTTGGTCGGAACTTGGCGTAGAAGTAATGATGCAGAAAATATAATCTACATGGTGAATTTTGTTTACTTCTATGACGTCATGCAAAGGTAGGCTTTGCCCCAAATAGATTACTTTATTGCCACGTGATTTTGCCAAATAAGAGGCAAACAACAAAGCTATTTCGTGTAATTCGCCTTCGGGCAGAAATAGCATAAATTTTTTAGGATTGATTCTATTTGGCTCAAAATAACCATCTATAGCAACAATTATTTTTTGGCGAATAAGATTCGAGATAAAATGTTCTTGGGCAGGATTGATACTTGCCGTCATCCATAAAGTGCCTATGCGTGTCAAAAACGGATAGATAATATGAATCATGGTTTTTTCAAAACCATATTGTAGAATATTGGAAGACATTATTCTCTCAAATTGGTCTTCTTCCAAATCAATCATCGAAACGGTTAAGGCATTAATTTGGTCTTCGTAACTACTATTTTTTTGGATTGTTTCCAAAACTTTTTCGTTTACCTCGCCCGATGTCATTTGTGCAATACGTGAAATCTTGAAACCGTTGTTGTTTAACAAGGCAATATTAAGCATCAATTTTAGTTCCTCTGTGCCATACAAACGAATATTAGAGTCTGTACGGTCTGGTTTTATAATACCATATCTTTGCTCCCACATTCTGATAGTATGTGCTTTGATGCCTGTAAGATTTTCTAAATCTTTTATAGAATAATAACTCGATGTCATGGGAATATAATTAATTGGATAAATGTAAGTAAGTGTAGTGAAACGGAAACAAGTTGGGTAGCTATAATGTTTTTGTTTTGCGAGAAAAAAAATATGTAAATACAGTTATTATTTCAGATGCCACGTAGAAAAAAACGCATCTGCAAGCTACCCTAAATACTGCAAATGTAGGCATAAAAATTAGATTTTCAAAACTTGTGGCTACACACTTGCTATATAGGCATACTCGAAAGGCTATCCTATAAGTCCCCAACTTGGTTGCAATAAAGATATAGTAGGTAATTTTGTCAGTTTTGGTAGGCAAACAACTGACAAAATTACAGCAAAAAAAAGTTTGTATAGATTTGTAATTGCCAAAAAATAATTTAATATTTGTAGCAGATACAACAAAAGAAAAATTAGTGTTGTTTTGTCAGTTCTTTGACTTATTAGTATTCCAAAATCGCAGAAAAAACACACAAAACAGACATATTGTCATTTTTTTTCTAAAAAAATTGCAGGGGTCTGTAGAAATACATCTTCCATTATAACAAGGATTGCGACGAATTAAATGGTTATTCAACCAGAACCCGACTTCTGATTGTAGAAATACATCTTCCATTATAACAAGGATTGCGACACTATTACCTGCAAGAAGCTCCGAC
>JBIKRY010000363.1:0-4196 GCA_044348925.1 Bernardetiaceae bacterium | reverse complement strand
CCGCTGAACTCAAGATTGCCTTATGCGATTGTAAAAAATGTAGGCGAAGCATTTTTCAAATCGTACAAACAAGAGTATAATTTAGATTATACTATTTTCCGTTTTTTTAATACCTATGGCGAAAAACAAAGCACAGATTTTGTGATTTCCAAGTTTATTCGTGCTGCTTTGGAACAAAAAGATATTACCATTTATGGTAATGGCTCACAAACTCGTACTTTCTGTTATATTGACGACAATATAACAGCAACTTTATGTGCTTTAGAAAAAAATCTATTTGTCAATGATGTCGTAAATATTGGCAATGATAAAATTACCACTGTTTTGGAATTGGCACAAAGTATTATCAAATTAACCAATTCAAACTCAAAAATAGTGCATTTGCCACCACTTCCCGAAGGAGATATGACACGCCGTCAGCCCGATAATACAAAAATGAAAACCTTATTGAGCCGAGATTTATTATCTCTCGAAGAAGGTTTGCAAAAAGTAATTGCAAATGGAAAGTTTTAAGTTGGCATAAAATGGAATAGAAAGGTCTTTTTTTCTCTAATACTACAATCTTAACACAACCTTAACCTTGTTTTATAAAAAGTTACTGTAAATTTGCGATTACTTAACCGTAAATTTTATTTTATGATTTTTGATTTAGAAACAGGAACTTTTATTCTTTTGCTTATTTCTTTGCTTGCAGCTTGTGGCTTCGAATTTGTAAATGGCTTTCACGATACCGCTAATGCTGTTGCAACCGTTATCTATACAAATTCTCTCAAACCTTGGCAGGCAGTAATGTGGTCAGGAATTTGTAATTTTATTGGCGTATTTATTGGCGGTATTAGCGTGGCAATGGGAATTATCAATTTGTTGCCCATCGAAGCCTTTGCAGCACAAGATGTAGGACAAAATGTGGCAATGATTTTGTCTTTACTGTTGAGTGCTATTATTTGGAATTTGGGAACATGGTATTTTGGTTTGCCGAGTTCGAGTTCACATACCTTAATTGGCTCTATTTTGGGTGTTGGTTTGGCATATTCATGGCTCAATGGAAGTTTGGGAGCAGGAGTAAATTGGGATAAAGCAAAAGAAATAATGCTTTTTTTGATTATTTCCCCTATTTTTGGTTTTACAATGGCTATTTTACTGATGAAATCTTTTCAAAAGTTTATCAAGTCCAAAAACTTTTTTAGTGAACCACCCAAAGACAGTCCACCACCTACTACTACCAGACTACTTTCTATTCTTACTTCTACTTTAATTAGTGTATTTCATGGCTCAAATGATGGACAAAAAGGAGTAGGTTTGGTCATGCTTATCTTGATTTCTATTGTTCCAACTCATTTTGCAATTAACAAATCCTTAGATATTGCTTTGTTACAACAAAATTTAACAGTGGTAGAAAACATTTCCACAAAAATCAACGTAAATAATTTAGACGAAAAAGAGAAAACAAATTACGATAAAGCAAAAACAAGCATTGTATATTTACAAAAACTTATTCAAGACAATAAACATTTAGATACAAAGCAAGACTTTCAAATTCGTAGCAATTTACAAGCTATTCAAAAAGGACTTGGAAAAATTGGCAAAGTAGAAAACAATGGTTTGAGTGAAAAAGAACAAGAAACTTTATCCGAGCATTTGGGGGTTTTGAAAGAATATTTTGAATATGCTCCAAAATGGGTAATTTTTATGATTTCTATTTCTTTAGGTTTAGGTACAATGATTGGTTGGAAACGGATTGTGGTTACGATTGGCGAAAAAATCGGTAAATCACAACTTACCTACGCACAAGGCTCGTCAGCAGAAATGATTGCAGCTACTACTATAGGCATGGCAAGTCAGTTTGGAGTGCCTGTAAGCACTACGCATGTGTTGTCGTCTGCGGTGGCAGGCAGTATGTTTGCAGCCAAAGGAAGCCAAAATTTGCAACCCAAAACCTTAAAAAATATTGCAATGGCTTGGATTTTGACTTTGCCTGTGTCTATTGCTTTGGCTGCGGGTTTGTTTTTTATGTTGCGTCAAGTATTTTAATGTAACTTGCGTAGTAATTTGTACCGCACCCTTTAGGGTGCAAGGTCGTTGCAAAATTGCACCAACATCTACAAAATGCTACTAATTTTAGAGCTTTTATCAAATTTGCTTTGCAAATTTATCAAAAACTTTGCACCCTAAAGGCTGCGGTACATTCTACACAGATTACATTATTTTAAGAAAATTAGCAAGCTACCGAAGTAGCAAAAAATAGCAAAAATAGCAAAGCATAAATTTTGCAAACTAAAAGTTAATAAAAATATGAAAAACATACATTTTTCTTTTTGGGTATTGCTTGTTTGTATTTTTAGTGCCTTTCAGTTTTCTACTACCGAAAACACTAAAATAGCAAACTATAAAAATTTCAAACGAGGCGAAAAACTAACTTATTTAGCACATTATTCGTTCTTACATGCAGGTGTGGCAACTGTTTATATGGACCCGCAAGTATATAATGTAAACAATCGTACTTGTTATAAAGTGGATATTGTGGGCAAATCTGTTGGATTATTTGCTGCCATGATGCACGTGCATGACACGTGGCAGTCGTATATAGACACCTCGGCAATGATTCCGCACAAATTTTATAGGAATATAGAGGAAGGAGGCTATCGTAAAAAAGAAACTGTGTTGTTTGACCATTCCAAAAAAATTGCAAATGTTCGTTATACCGTAAATAAAGATGCCGAAAAAACAGAACATTTCAACATTTTACAAAATGCACAAGACATTGTAAGTGGTTATTATTTTTTGAGAACTTTAAATTTTACTAACAAAAAAATCAATGACACGATTGGCATTGATGGTTTTTTTGAGAATAAAAATTACAACTTGAAAATAAAATATTTAGGCAAAGAAAAAATATCTACAAAAGTTGGCAAAATGAACACAGAAGTTATTGCCCCGATTATGCCTGGTAATGAACTTTTTGATGGGAAAGATGCCATTAAAGTTTGGATTTCTGATGATGCTAATCGTATTCCTGTGAAAATTAAGGCAAAAATGTTTGTTGGTGCAGTAGAATTAGATTTGACAGGTTATGAAAACTTAAAAATGCCTTTAAATTTTGTGAAATAATTGTAAAAAAAATATTAATTTTACCATCAATCAAAAGCTATTTTGGCTTTCTAAACTATCTATTTTAACCTAAATCATACGATATGTCTTCTGTAATAACTATTCCAGCTCACGAAGTTGCTGCCAAATTATCTAAAGATGCAGGCGAATTGCTTGATGTTCGTACTGCCGCTGAATTTGAAGCAGGCTATATCGCCAATGCAAAAAATATTGATTTTTTAAGTGGTGAATTTGAAGCAAGTATTCCAAAATTAGACAAAAACAAAACATACTATTTATATTGTAGGTCTGGGGTGCGTAGTGGCAAATCTGCACAACTGCTATTAGACAACGGTTTTGCAAATGTTTATAATATTGGTGGATTTGATAGTTTGGCAAATGCAGGATTGCCTGTAGAATATCTTGACTAAAAATATTTTTTTGGAGTTTTCAAATATACGCATAGCTTTTCGGTATGCGTATATTTTTTGTAATAGTATCAAAATTTCCAAATCATTTGTGTTACAATTTCAGATTGAAAATTGCCGTTTATTTGTTCCAAACCCGAACTAATAGTGTCTATTTTTCGGAAAGAAGTAAAAGCATAGCGTATCCAAAAATCCATTTTTTTGTGTGCTTTGTACCGTATCAAATAGTAGTTGCGAAAACCCACACCATAATAAGCAGGAACAGAAAAAGCATATAAAACATTTTTTTCAAACATATATTGACGATTATTAAAATCATCTGTATCAAATAATGCAAAACGGGTACTAAATTGCAATTTTCTATAATCTACTATCAAGTCTTGTGCTATGGCAAAACCTGTAGTAGTAGCTTGGTTTTCTTGCTGATAGGAACTCATCTGCACCCTTGACCGCAAAAATATCCCCTCTTTGACTGTCCAATCGGCATTGATTATAAAATTTCGTTTGGTGGAAGGCACAACAAAATCTATCAAATTAGTATTGCTACTCAAATTACGCCCTTTGTTTTCCTCTCTAAATTGTGCATAGATTTGCATAGTTTTGCTTGGTTGATAGGTAAACCGCAACAAATATTCATAGCCTTGCGAAGGTGCATCTACCAAAAACTTGAGCCACGCAAAA
>JBIKRY010000362.1:0-4233 GCA_044348925.1 Bernardetiaceae bacterium | reverse complement strand
CTTACTTTATAGCAGAACTATATTCTTTTTCAAAGGATTTGAAAAATTTTGCACAACTCTACCAAAAGTTGACAAATGTCCATATGGTAAAATTGGAATAAAATTGCCAAAGTGGGAATTGCTGATAGTATATATTAAATTACATAAAACATTGATTATCAATAATTTATGTTAAAAAATAATATACTATAGTATTACCATAAGGGGAATACTGTTTTTATAAGATGTTATTTTGTTTTGTGATTGTTATTTGTTTCAATAAATTTGCTAACAGAAAAAATCTGACAGGCTATTCCAAAACAAATATATCACTTAGCTACAAAATAATGTTCCATTTAGAAAATAATAATCCACCTTCTACTTCAGAAATTTGGTGGTCAATCAACCAATTAATTATCACTATTGTTATTTCTTGGTTTGTATCCAATCTTTTTGCGTTTGGTGTCTGCCTATTAACGATGTTTGAATTTAATTTGCAAACCATGAACACCTTTTTGTCCAATCCCTTTGTATATCCACAATACAAAATGGCACTTTGGCAATTTCAAGGAATTTTTGGCATCTTGACTTTTTGGGCTGCCCCGATGTTTTATCGCAAATATATCGATAATCCAAAAACTATAGTTCCACTCCACCAAGTAGCAAGCATAGATATTCCCCCGCTTTTGTGGGTACTTACGCCTTTTATTGTCATTGGTTTTATGCCTATAGACTCGTGGATAATAGACTGGAATCAATCTATTAGCCTGCCCGAATCCTTCAAAGGCATAGAAACTTGGGCAAAAGATAGCGAAATGCGTATGGAAACTTTGACCAAATATCTCACAAGTTTTCAAAATTTTAGTGAATTTTTGGCAGCTATACTTGTAATGGCAGTTATTCATGCCGTTGGCGAAGAATTATTATTTCGTGGAATTTTGCAAAATAAATTACAACTATTAACAAAAAATTATCATATTGCTATTTGGATAACAGCATTTATTTTTAGTACCATTCATTTTCAGTTTTATGGATTTGTACCTCGTTTATTGCTGGGAGCTTTATTTGGCTATTTATATGTTTGGTCGGGCAATTTGGCAATTCCGATTCTTGCACATTTTGTCAATAATGGCTTTACCTTAGTGCTTATTTATGTAGGAATAGACACAGATACTAAAGTTCCTATAGAATTTGCAAGTATTTCTTTGGTATTGGTAATAAGTTTTGTGTATATTTTCAAAAAATTTGCAAGCAATTACCCAAAAATATAATTCCATACAATAAACATTATCACCATTTACAGCATATTTAAGATGAATGAACTACTTAATAAACTTACAGAGTTTCAAAAAAGATTTATCGCAGCATCTTTAGGTGCTATTCTCATCGTTTGGTGTATTACCTACAGTGATTGGACATATTTTGCTATATTTTTTGGGATTTGTGCCTTGACACAGCTCGAATTTTATAACTTATTAGGGCTTGATGGCAATCTGCCTTTACGAACTTTTGGCACTATCAATGGCTTGTTGCTATTTACTTTAAGTTTTCTTATCGAAAAATATAATTGGGATTCCAAATATTATTATATTTTTGCAGTTTCTCTTACAGGAATTTACTTTATCAAGCTCTACGTCAAAAAAGACCTAAAACCTTTTGCCAATATTGCATTTACCTTTATGGGCATTATTTATGTTTCTTTGCCTTTTTCTTTGCTAAATATTGCCGTATTTTTTAAAGGAATATACAGTTCTCATGTAATTTTGGGAACTATGCTCATTTTGTGGGCTTGTGATACAGGAGCATATTTTTCGGGCAAAGCATTTGGCAGACGCAAATTATTTCAACGAATTTCCCCTAAAAAAACATGGGAAGGAAGTATTGGTGGCGGTATTTTAGCTATTACGGTTGGAATTTGTTTTTCGTTTTTATTTACAGACTTGCCTCTCTGGAAATGGATATGTATTTCGGTACTCATTGTCGTAGCAGGAACGTATGGAGATTTGGTCGAATCTTTGTTTAAACGCAGCATCAACATCAAAGATTCGGGCAAAAGTATACCTGGACACGGTGGATTTTTAGACAGATTTGATAGTTTATTGTTATCTGCACCTTTTATTGTCGCATTTATCAAAATTCTAAATTGGGATTTGTGGTAAAATATCTCCCAAAAGTATATATATTTGATTAGCAACAACATAGCAACTATACTTATACCATGCAAGCTATTTTTTTATCTTTTTTTGTGTCTATCTATCAAAATTATCGTTATAGTTTTGTGTGTTGTATGCTCATGTGCATACCTTTAGGTGGCTTGGCACAAACAAAATCTAAAAAAGTATTGTCCAAAACTGAAGAATTTTCTATTGGAAAATTATTAGACTATTTGGAAGACAAAAACGGAACTTATACCATCGAACAAGTAGCATCTCCTATTTTTAGCGACAAATTTATCCGTTCTCAAAAAGATGTACTAAATTTTGGCTTTACAAAATCTGTATATTGGGTAAAATTAGAGATACAAGGCTCGTATCGTGGCGAAAAAGAATATATTATTGAGGTCAATTATCCATTAATAGACAGCCTAACTATTTTCCGCCAAATACAAAAAGAAAATGCAGACGGGGTTTTAGAAGATGTTTGGACACAGCAAACTGAGGGAGATTTGTCGCCATTTAGCAAAAGAGAAATAGCACACCGCAATATTGCACACAAAATCGTAGTTTCTCGCCAAAAAAATACTACTTTATATTTGCGTTTTAAGACCGAAGGCAGTTTACAAATTCCTATTTTATTGTGGAAACCAAAAGATTTTTACAATGAGGCATTCAACGAAAATATGATTTTTGGAATTTTATTTGGTACTTTAATCGTAGTAATTGCCTATAATATTTTCCTCTATTGGATTGTTCAGCGTACCATACACCTACATTTTGCGGTAATGATTGTTAGCTCAATGATATTTTTGGCTACCCTCAATGGGTATGCTTTTAAATATTTGTGGGCAGATAATATCATGTGGTCTCGTATTGCTTTGCCTGTTTCAGTAGGGTTTTTGACTTCGGTAAGTTGTATTTTTGTAATTTGGATTCTTGAAATCAACAAATATTCTATTCTTATGCACACCTTGTTAGTAACTTTTGTGGTAATTGGAATTTTTGCTTTGGTTAGCACTTTTTTATTAGATTATAATTTTGCACTAAAATTTGGCTTATTAAGTGGCTTAACTGCATCTTTACTCATCTTTTTGTCAAGTATTATTTGCCGTTTGAAAGGAGGAATGCAAGCACGTTATCTAATTCCTGCAAGTTATTTGTATTTAATTGGAATTTTGTTAGTATCTCTCAAATCATTTGGTATCATAGATACTACTTTTATTTCTACACATGGTGTAGAATTAGGTTCTGTATGCCAAGCAATTTTCTATTCTTTGGCATTGCGTGAAAAATATGCAACAAATGGTTCGGTATATTTGCAATAAATTAGTTTTTTTGGTTCATGTAACTTGTGTAACAACTTACATGAACCAATAGCGTTACAAACAAAAAATAAATAGATGACAACCTATATTTCGATACTAAGAGGAATTAATGTAAGTGGACAAAAACTTATCAAAATGGAGGCATTGCGAAAGTCGTATGAAAAATTAGATTTTCTTAACATTATGACATATTTACAAAGCGGAAATATTGTTTTTACGAGTAAAAAATCAAGCACTACAGCATTAGCACAACTAATAAAAGAACAAATTGAAAAAGATTTTGGATTTGCTATTCCCACATTAGTTTTGACTATAGAGGAATTGCAACAAATAATGGATAGTAATCCGTTTGCAAAAGACAAAGACAATACTTTTTTGCACATTACTTTTCTGTTTGCAAATCCACAAAAATTTGATACAAGCATAATAGAAGGAAAGAAAATAAATGGCGAAGAAATATATATTGCAACAAATGCCGTTTATTTATATTGCCCAAATGGATATGGAAAATCAAAAATGAATAATAACTTTTTAGAAACAAAATTAAAGGTTATTGCAACAACAAGAAATTGGAAATCATCTAATGAAATTTTGAAAATAGCACAAGAAAACATAAAACTTAGCTGATATTTCCTCCAAAAACTGCATCATTTTCTCCACCTCTACCCGTATATTCGCCTTCAGGCGAATGATGCTACGGCTCGCAAATCTCCTAAAAATATTTCTTTGCCTGTTTTAATAAATCCTTATTTCTTCGTATCTTTGCTATAAAC
>JBIKRY010000361.1:0-4248 GCA_044348925.1 Bernardetiaceae bacterium | reverse complement strand
ATTTATTTGTAAAAACCATTCCATTCTCCTCATCATACAAAACTACTTGTGTTTTTACATTTTTGTGCAAAGAATGGGTAAATGAAAAATCCATGATGGCAATCGTATAAACTCCTTGCCAATTATAATCCCATTTGCCCTTCTTAGCCTGTTCCTGTATAGCAAATGTCGAATAATAAATACTTCGTTCTTTGAAATAGTCTTGTTCTGCTCTCTGCAATTCGACAATAAATTTTTCGCCTTTGTCATTTTCGCAATAGAGGTCAAATATAGCTTTTCTTTCGGTATTTGCCCTGCCTAATTTTTCGGTTTTTAAATAATTTATGGTAGTAATATTGCTTTTTTCGGGCATCAAGGTTTGAATAAAATCTACTAACAAATCTTTGTTTTCTTCTTCTCCAAAGATTTTCTTAAAACCAAAATCTGTAAACGGATTTATATATTTATCGGGCATAACTTTGCTATTTAGTGAACCAAAAATAAGAATTTTTTAGGAATATTGCGAATATTTTCGATATTTTTACTGGCGTGGTTCGACATAAATGACGGCAGAAAAAGTGAAAGCCTTATAATTCCTTACGCAGTGTTTCTATTTGCTCGATACTTAAACCTGTTCCTTTTACAATTAAATCATCATTTAAACCTAATAAAATAAAGTTTTTTGCAATTTCTATTCCTTTTTCTTTTTGCCCTATTTTATACTGCAAATCCAAAGAATTTTCCATATCACGATAATATTTTAAGCTATTTTCGTAAGTCTGTCTATCTTTTGGGTTGTATTTGGCTATTTCTGCCACATTAAACAATTTTTGAAAGGATTTTTCTCGCAATTCTGGCGGAATTTCGTCTAACAAATGCAAGTTTTTGAGAATAAAAAGCCATTTATCATAATAAGTTTCTAATTCCTCTATACTTTTTTTAAACTTATCCATCTCCAAATAAATATATTTCAATTTATTTGTAAAAACCATTCCATTCTCCTCATCATACAAAACTACTTGTGTTTTTACATTTTTGTGCAAAGAATGGGTAAATGAAAAATCCATGATGGCAATCGTATAAACTCCTTGCCAATTATAATCCCATTTGCCTTTTTTTGCTTGTTCTTGAATTGCAAATGTCGAATAATAAATACTTCGTTCTTTGAAATAGTCTTGTTCTGCTCGTTGCAATTCGACAATAAATTTTTCGCCTTTGTCATTTTCGCAATAGAGGTCAAAAATAGCTTTACGTTCCGTATTTGCCCTGCCTAATTTTTCGGTTTTTAAATAATTTATGGTAGTAATATTGCTTTTTTCGGGCATCAAGGTTTGAATAAAATCTACTAACAAATCTTTGTTTTCTTCTTCTCCAAAGATTTTCTTAAAACCAAAATCTGTAAACGGATTTATATATTTATCGGGCATAACTTTGCTATTTAGTGAACCAAAAATAAGAATTTTTTAGGAATATTGCGAATATTTTAAAGTAATATTGGTAGTTTAAACAAAAAACTATTCCCCTATTTCCGCCATTGTTTGTGTCAAACCCACAATGAAATTGAAACAAATCCATTGTGGGTCAAAGATACATAGAAAACCTACTTTTGTTAGTTTTGTGTGTTTTTGCGTGATAAAACTAAGAAAAGTTGTTTTTTGGGTAAGTTTGGTGTGCTGGTGGGGTTGGCTGTGTAGAGACACAGCCAACGGCATAAAAATATAATTTAGAACTTTATTCTACGCAACTTACATTAACAAGTTATTAACCATTGTATTTTCCTAAAATTATTGCACAATTATGACCTCCAAATCCAAAGGTATTACTCAATACAATTTCTACTTTTCGGCTTTGTGGGGCATTGAACGTAAAATTTAATTTAGGGTCAATAGCTTCGTCGGCAGTAAAGTGATTAATAGTTGGTGGAATTATCTGTTTTTGAATTGCAAAAATACCTGCCAATGCCTCAATAGAACCAGCTGCACCCAACAAATGCCCTGTCATAGATTTTGTAGAACTAATATTTAATTTATATGCGTGTTCACCAAATAATTTTTGTACGGCTTTAATTTCAGAAATATCGCCAAGCGGTGTAGAAGTTCCGTGTGTATTGATATAATCCACGTCTTCGATATGCAAATTAGCATCTTCCAACGCATTTTTCATTACCATCAACGCACCGTGTCCTTCAGGGTGTGGTGCTGTCATGTGGTGTGCATCTGCGGACATACCACCGCCTAATACTTCAGCATAAATTTTTGCACCTCTTGCTTTTGCGTGTTCCAATTCTTCAAAAATCAAAATACACGAACCTTCGCCCATCACAAATCCATCTCGGTCTTTGTCATACGGTCTTGACGCAGTTTGCGGACTATCATTTCGTTCAGACATTGCTTTCATGGCATTAAAACCACCCATACCACCTTCTGTAACTGAAGATTCTGCTCCACCTGTCAAAATAATATCTGCTTTGTTCCAACGAATATAATTCAAGGCATCTACCATTGCATTAGAAGACGAAGCACAAGCCGAAACAGTAACAAAGTTAGGACCTTGTAAACCATATTTGATAGACACATGCCCTGCACAAATATCTACAATCATTTTAGGAACAAAGAAAGGATTAAAACGAGGCGTACCATCTCCCTTTGCATAATCTCCAACTTCTTCTTGAAATGTTTTTATCCCACCAATACCAGAGCCAAGTATTACCCCAAAACGGTCTCTATTGATTTTTTCCATATCAAAACCTGCATCTACCATAGCTTGGTCTGAGGCAATCATGGCAAATTGAGAAAATGGGTCTAAACGGCGTGCCTCTTTTCTGTCCATAAAATCTTCTACATTTAGATTTTTGACTTCGCAGGCAAACTTTGTCTTAAATTTTTCTGTATTAAATTTTGTAATTAATGCTGCACCACTGGTGCCATTAGCAAGTCCGTCCCAGTATGCTGTTACGGTGTTTCCAATAGGTGTCAAAGCACCTAAGCCTGTTATTACAACTCTACGAGGAGGTTTCATCTTTCTTATGGTTAATCAAATTTTTGCAAACTTACTAAGTTTTGTTTGTATTTATAAAAAAAAGCAAAGTTTTATTTAACAATTTTGTAATAACTTAGGTAGTAGCACATATTTAAAACTTTTTATAGGCTAAAATAGTTCTTTAAAAAAAGCTAAAACAATGGAAAAGCAATTTTATTTTCAACTTTCTGTTACTGATGAACAAATCCACTATGCAAAACAATTAGTAGAATACTCGATGGCAAATCACAAAGTGCCAAATATTTGGGACGGTACTCTACAGCAACACAAAACCGTAGATTTGCGTTTTACGGGCAGTCTGGGCGAAGTGGTTTTTGCAGATACCTATCAACTTGAAAGACCAATTCGTGCTTTTGGTGCTACAGATGGACAAGATTGGGGCAAAGATTTTGAGTTGGAAATAGATGGCAAATATCAAAATTTTGACATCAAAACCATGCGGCGAAAATCCAATGTTTTTTATACAGATTATGTACTAAATATTCCTGCTAACCAACTCAAAAGAGCAAATTCCTTGACACATTACTATTTTCATATTAGTTTACACGAACAAAGCCCAAATAATTTTATAGCTTCTTTTATAGGTTATGTAAATAAAATAGCAATTATAGAACAAAAAATAGGAAAATTATATCTGGCAAACACCACAAGAACACGTGGAAATGGCACAAGTTTTACGTTTTTGAAAGATACTTACGAAATTGATTTCAAAGATTTTTGCCCACCTCCACAAAATCAAAAGATAGAAAACCGAACAGATTATCTAAAAAGAGAAATACGTACAAAAAAATAAAGCCCAAATAATTTTATACAAATTATAGAGCTTTATGTAATACTATTTTTGATAGATGAAGTGGTAATTAAGTTAGTAATTGTTTTTCAAGTGGAAAATAATAAATTGCAATACTTGTTATTTCAAATTATTTACATTCTTCTGCTTTTACATTGCTATCAATCAAGTTTTGCAAAGCATCAAAATGAATTGTTTTATAAGTTAATTGGCTATCTACTTCTACATTAGCATTAGTTTCTGCCAAATTTTCTAAGTTACCTAATTGTAAACTAACATTTGTAGTATCTAATTGTGTATCTACTTCTGTAGTAGCATCTTCCTCAATCAAGTTACTAATAAAATTGCTTGCAATGGTCAAAGAATCTAAAACCAAGTTTCTATCTACTTCCAAACTTGCATCTTCTTCTATCAAACTTACAATTTCAGTACGTAAAACT
>JBIKRY010000093.1:0-15065 GCA_044348925.1 Bernardetiaceae bacterium | reverse complement strand
TACAAAAGCCTTAAAACTTTTGTAGGTTAAACTAAAATTAATTTTTAATCTTGCCCTCAACTACATTCATACGATTTGTAAGTCTTTGCAAAGCCATATCTAATAACTCAATTTGTTTTTTTAAATGTTCTAATTCGGGAGTTTTCTCAAAAATACCTTGATAAATATGACTATTGTTTTGGCTATTTGTCTGATTGTTGTTAATTGAAAAATCTTCTTTTTTATCATTTGTAATAATATCCAAAGCTGTAAGCCCAAATAAACTTGCAATTTGTTCAATACGAGATAAAGTTATATCTGTTTCGCCTCGTTCTAATTTAGCATAGGCAGATACTGAAAGTTTTAACATTTCTGCTAATGCTTCTTGATTTAGTCCTCTTTCTTGTCGTAAAGAACGTAGTTTTACACCTACTTTTTCTAGTAAATCTATATTTTTCATCTTAATTATACTTTAACAAGTTATTAGTTATTTCTAAGACAAAAAAAGTTTTTTAAAGACATATAAGCAACTATTTTACTATTTATTTTTGAAACTAATTAAACTTTTATTGGATATGGATTCTAACATTGAAAAACTTGTGAATATGGCTCTTGAAGATGGAGTTATTACAGATAAAGAAAGAGAAATTCTTTTTCGCAAAGCAGACGCATTAGGTATTGACCTTGATGAGTTCGAAATGTATTTAGAAAATCAGCTTGGTAGAATGAAAAATAATGCAGAGGTTAATAAACCTGTGTCTAATAATTCTGTTTCAAAAGAGGAAAATAAACGAAAAGAACTAGAATTAAAAGAACATATACTCCTTAATCAACAAGAAAAAGAGGAGAGAATTAGAATTATTGAAGATAATCGTAGATTTCGTAAAGAAGATGAAATACGAATAAAAAAAGAAGAAGATATAGAATTACGAAGTCTAAAACACTTTCCTATGCCCGTAGAAATGGAATTACGTAGATGGTGGGACAATATAAATGACAAAAATGAAAAAGAAAGGTTACGAGAAAGCATTGATGCAAAAAAATCATTATTTGGATTTGGAAATTTTAAACCTACTGAATATGAGTTAGAAGAAATGTATAGAAAATATAAAGAAATTGCCTACGACAGAAAAAGAGCAGAAATAAACACAGAAAGAGAAAATAGGGCAAGACACGAGGCTGAATTATATGCAAATGACAACAAAGAATTAGTCAGACTTGGTGTAAAACCAACTACTAATAAAGAAGGAGGGCTATTAGAAAGTTTTGGTATTAAAAAATTCTGGTAGTTGGTATTTTTGGAAATATATTAACGTGAATTACAGATTACTTGATTATCAATAAAGTAATCCGTAATTCACATTACATGGAAGTAGCTATTGGCACAGAAAAATAAAATGTACTTCCTATTCCGAGCATAGTATCTACCCAAATAGTTCCTCCGTTTTTTTCTACAAATTCTTTGCAAAGCATTAAGCCTAATCCTGTGCCTTTTTCGTTGTTTGTACCTCGTGTGGTAAATGTTTTTTTGCCAAAAAGTTTATCTAAATTTTCGTCTGTAATGCCTTCGCCTGTATCTGCAACAGAAACAACCCACATATTTTGATTTTTTGCAACAGCAATATGCACTTTGCCACCAATCCTACAAAATTTTACGGCATTGGCTACCAAATTTCGCAATACCAAATCTATCATATTTTTATCGGCAAATACTTCTATTTTGTTGGTAATGAGATTTTCTAAGCTAATATTTTTAGATTTTGCTTGTTTTTCATATAATCCTATTTTGTTTTCGGCAAGTTCTTGTATATCAAAAATTTCGGGTTCTATACTTGCCTCTTCCATTTGACTTTTAGCCCAATACAAAAGATTATCCAATAAGCCCGAAGTATAATTTACATTTTTGCTAAGTTCGGGCAAAAAATATTTAAAATCCTCCACAGTCAAAGCCCCCAAATCTGCCAAATTTAACAAACCTATCAAAGACCGAAAAGGACTTCGCAAATCGTGTGCAATGATAGAAAAAATTTTGTCTTTCAAATGATTTACCTCCGATAGTTTGCTGGCTTGTAAGGCTATTTCTTCGTTTTTATTTGCCAATAGCCTATTATTTTTTCGTTCCTGTCTTTGCATTCGAAACAATAACACAGAAATTAAAATAAAGACAAGCAAAATAAAGACAATAAAATACGTAAAAATCAATGTTTTCTGCCTTTTTATTTCTATTTCTTGTTGTTTTTGTTTGGCTAATAATTCTTCTGTACGTTGTTTATAGTGGTATTTGGCATCAAAAAAATCTATTTTGGCTTTGGTTTCTTCTTTTGCTACACTATCCTTGTAGGTATAGTATAAATTTTGAAATTTGAATGCCTCTTGATAATTATTTTCGAGTTGATAAATTTCCAGCAATGTTTTGCAAGAAAGCATCATATTCCGTCCGTGTTTTAGTTTTTGTGCCAAATAAAAGCCTTTCTCTGCATATATTTTTGCCGAATCTATTTGTTTGGAACGGAAATAAATATCCCCTAATTGGTTGGTATAATTTGCAACTACTACCTCTCTATTAGTTGGAACTACTATTTTTATAGCATCTTGCAAATATTTTATTGCGATATTATACTCTCCCCTTTCTTTATAAATCATTCCAATATCTCGCAAATTATTAGAAATAGAATACGCATCTTTTGTTTTTTTGCGATATTCTAATCCTTTGAAAGCAAATTGCAATGCTTTTGGTATTTTTTTTTGTTTTAAATACACCCAACTCAAGTGTGCATGCACATACCCTAAGCCTTCGGCGTGTTCGATGGCAGTAAATTCTTTTAAGGCTTTAAACAAATATATTTCAGATTTTTGATACTCTTCTTGGTCATAAAAAATTACCCCTAAATTATCATAGCAAAACCCAACTCCTACCACATCTTTTATTTCTTTGGACAATGCCAATGCCTCTTGTGTCTGTGCTAAAGCATCTTCATAATACAAAAAATGCCAATGAATCACACTAATAAAACGCATAATTTCGGCAGTGGTACGTTTATCTTTGTTTTGTTTTGCTAAAAATAAGCCTTTCTCGCCATACTCCAAAGCTTTTTTACGGTCTATATTTCTGTATTGCCAGCACAAGGCTTTGTAGGTTTGGGCTTTTAAGACATCATTATTGATAATTAATTGTCGTACCAAACTATCAATCACTTTATTTTGTGCTTGACTTAACTGTAAAAAGTAAAGAAAAAATATGTTCAAAAAAAATATAATACGGAGTAGAAACATAGAAATAAAGCATATCAATTAGGTAAAACTAAATTTTTTCAAAAATAACTAACAAAATTGCAAAAAACTCAAAAAATTTATGTTTTTTTCATTTATACTTTTTTAGCCTAAATAATCTAAGTTGCATAGCAAGATAGATTAATAAGAGAACATGCTAAAAGTATTATTGCCTTGTTACATATAGTTCTTGCAAAAAAAGCCTCCATTCTTAGTATATCATTTACAAAAAAACTATCTTTGTGTTTGTATTTTGTAAAAAAATTGTAAAAATTATGATTATCAAAAAATTTGGTGGCACATCTGTTGGCTCGGTAGAAAGAATAAAAGCCTTAAAAAATTTAATTCATGATGAAGTACCGAAAATCGTTGTATTGTCCGCCATGTCTGGCACTACCAACGCATT
Source organism: Bernardetiaceae bacterium (assembly GCA_044348925.1). Classification (GTDB taxonomy): domain Bacteria; phylum Bacteroidota; class Bacteroidia; order Cytophagales; family Thermoflexibacteraceae; genus JAAFKA01. Next base: position 11,410 of record JBIKRY010000093.1, on the reverse strand, counting down.
AGTAGAAATTGGCAAAGCATTTTATGCACTACAAGACCAACACGGATTAGACTTGGTACTTGCCTTAGAAAAAAAATATAAGCAAGTAATTCAAGAGTTATACACAACAGAAATAGCAAGCCAAAAAGCCCAAAGAGTTGTTAATCAATGGTTTAGCTACCTAAAAAGTTTAGCAGGCAATATCTTTACCAACCTACAGGAAAGAGCCGTATTAGCCATTGGCGAAATACTATCTACGCATTTGGTACAATATTATTTCGAAGAAATAGGACTAAAAACGGTGCTATTAGATGCCTTAAACTTTATGAAATTGAATAAGGACGATGAGCCAGACCTCGATTTTATTAGCAAAAATTTACAAGAATTGTTAGCACAATATCCTGATAATCAGTTGTTTATTACGCAAGGTTATATATGTAGAAATGCAAATGGCGAAACCTCCAATTTGCAACGTGGTGGTAGTGATTATACTGCCTCGCTACTTGGTGCAGCCATTCAAGCCACAGAAATACAAATTTGGACAGATATTGATGGTATGCACAATAACGACCCCCGTTTTGTGGATAAAACCTATCCAATTCACGAACTTTCTTTTGATGAAGCAGCCGAATTAGCCTATTTTGGGGCAAAAATATTGCACCCTTCTACAATTTTGCCCGCAAAAATCAAAAATATTCCTGTAAGTATTCTCAATACCATGGCACCAACCATGAAAGGTACATTGATTACGGCAAATCCAAGCCTACAAAACTATGAAGTAAAGGCGGTAGCTGCCAAAGATGGTATTGTGGCTATCAAACTAAAATCCAGTCGTATGTTATTGGCATACGGTTTTTTGAAAAAAGTGTTTGAAATTTTCGAAAAATACAAAACACCTATAGATATGATTACTACTTCAGAGGTTGCAATATCTCTGACTATCGACAATCCACAGTTTTTAGATGCAATAAGCAAAGAACTGAAAGAATTTTGTAGCATAGAAATTGAGCATTTTCAAACAATTATTTGCGTAGTAGGAAATTTTGCAAGTGATAAAGCTGGAATTGCCAATAAAGTGCTAACTTCCTTAGCTAATATTCCTATTCGTATGATTTCTTATGGAGGAAGTGAACATAATATTTCAGTACTTGTAGAATCAAGTCGCAAAGCAGAAGTATTACAAGCCCTAAATAAAGGAGTTTTTGGATTGTAAATCAAACAAACTTTCCAACAGTTACACTGCGGGTCAAGATTTAGAATGCCTAAAAATCTAGTTTTTTAGATTATTTATATTAGAGTTTATGAATGATTGTTGTAGCATAGACTTTAGTCTGTGCAAGTTATTGATTTTCAACTACTTAAAAACAGAATAAAGTCTATTATACAAATTATTCATAAACTCTATTACTAAATTAGAAATTTAATTACTAAATAATTTAGAATGTAGCATTGCATCACTATTATTTATTGTTTATGAAAAACGTGAAAATAAAATTACTTTTGTTGGTAACTTGCTGCTATTTCTGTAATAGTTGCACCGAAAAAGCAACGCCACCTGCACCTGCACCATTTGCATTTTTTTCGATGAGCAAAGATGGCGGTGTACCACCTTGGGAAATTATATTTACCAATAAATCTGAAAACACAGATACCTATACATGGGATTTTGGCGACAATACGCCCATCAGTACCGAAAAAAGCCCTAAACATACCTATACTGCCCCAGGTACTTACACAGTAACCCTAACCGCAAAAGGAAAAGCAGGTACTACTACAGGGCAACAAAGTGTGTTTATAGACAAACCAATTAGTAAAATATTTGTAAAATCTATTATTCTTGAGAAATTTCCCTTCAACAAACCCGATGGTTCTCGGTGGGACGCAAGTTCAGGAGCAGATATATTTATTACCATTACAAGCCCTTTGCCAACTTCTACGCCCAATATATATACACAAGCCAGTGAATATTGGTTTAGAGATGTGGAATTTCCAAGTTTTTTGCCTGTCCGTACTACTTTAGACAATGCCATAGAATTAGGAACTATAGATAAGGAATATTCGGTAAATATTTTGGATAATGATAATTATCAAGAGAATGAGTTTATGGGAAATGTCGTATTCAAGTTTTCAGATTATACCACAGGTGCAAATCCCTATCCAACTACTATCCAAAAAGTAAACGGTGCTTATACTGTGTCTTTAGTAGTTAGTTGGTCAAAATAAAGTCTATTTGCCTTTAGCTAACCACTTAAAGGCAAATAGACTTTTTCTTAATCTTCTTCTATGCCATATTGCTTAATTTTGCGATATAAAGTTCTTTCAGAAATTCCCAAATCTTGTGCAGCATATTTTCGTTTGTCATGATTTTTTTTCAAGGCTCTAATAATCATTTCTTTTTCTTTTTTTTCCAAAGATAAAGTATCCTCTATTTCGTGAGAAATATCTTCGGTCTTTTCTTGGTTAGTATGGTCAAAATGCACAATCGTAGGTTCTATAGTTGCTGGCTTTGCAGCAGGCAATAACAGGGAAGTGTAATTTTTTTCGGGTTCGGCTTGTTGAAATTCTTCTTGAAACAAATGTTTATTTTGTTGTAAAATAATATTTGCCGAATTAGACGAAGTTTCATTTTGTAAAATACTAAGCACCAATTTTTTTAGTTCTGTTACATCACGTTTCAAATCAAACATAATTTTATACAAAATATCTCTTTCCGAAAAATTATCTTGCGAATTAGTGTTTTGTAAAGTCAAAGCACTGCTACTCATCATGGTGTCTTGAGGCAAATATTTTGCAAGGGTATGGCTGGTAATATTTCTTTCCATTTCGAGAACAGAAATTTGCTCTGCCAAGTTTTTTAGTTGCCGAATATTGCCTGGGAATCTAAATTGCTGTAGTATTTTTTTTGCCCCTTCGTCCAAAATAATGGGTTTCATTCTATATTTTTCGGCGTGGTCGGTTGCAAATTTACGAAATAGCAATTCCATATCTGCTCCACGTTCTCGCAAAGGCGGAATAGCAATAGGCACAGTACTCAATCTAAAATACAAATCTTCTCTAAATTTGCGATTTTCGACAGCCTTCCACAAATTTACGTGGGTGGCAGCTACTACGCGTACATTGGTTTTTTGTGCTTTGGAAGAACCCATGCGGATAAATTCGCCATTTTCCAAAACCCGCAACAACATAGCTTGGGTATCTGAAGGCATTTCGGCTATTTCGTCCAAAAAAATTGTACCACCATCTGCCGTTTCAAAATAACCTTTTCTTGCGTCTGTAGAGCCTGTAAAAGCACCTTTTTCATGCCCAAAAAGTTCGGAATAAATAGTTCCCGAAGGCAAAGCACCACAGTTTATAGCAATAAAAGTATTATGCTTGCGATTACTAAGTTGGTGAATAATTTTGGAAAATGACTCTTTTCCGCTACCACTTTCCCCTGTAATCAATACGGTCATATCTGTTGCAGCTACCTGTGCAGCTACTTGTACAGCATGATTCAAAGTTGGCGAATTGCCAACAATGCCAAATCGTTGTTTTATAGCTTGTACGTCTATCAAAATTATAGGAAGTTAGTAAAATTAAAAATTCTGTAGTTCAATTTTTATGCAAATGACGAACTTCGTAAGTTTTATCATTTTTACTGTGTCATTTTGACAGATTAACGATAAATATACTAAAAAAGTTTACTAAAATCAAAAAAGTATGTCAAAATGACGTAAAAATATAAAAAAACTGTTTGAATTAATTTTTAATTTTACAAGATAATTGGAAGGCAGATGTAATAGGTATAAAATTTATAAAATAATTAGAATAAAATAATAAATAAAAAATTGGATAATATAACTTACGTAGTTCTACTGATACTACGCAAGTTACATTTATTATTTTTTGGTATTTTTGTTATCTTTTTGAAAAACGGTACGTCTTTCGTTATTTCGCTGATTATCGTTGTTATGCACACGATTATTGCGGTTGTTGTCGTTATTTCGTACTTCTGTGTTACGATTGCGGTTTGTATGTTCAGGAGTTTTGTTGGTATTATTTCGGTTATTTGGGTAATTGTTTGGTTTGTTTGCGGGCTGTCTGCGTTGTCCTTTGATATCGACATCTTGCAAATCGGCTGCACTTAGGTTTATTTGTCCATTAGATAAGTTGCGAATATGCGACAATAGCACTTCTTCCTCTATGTTGTCGTTATTCCAAGCTGCATAAAAACTTTTCATTAGTTGCACAATGTATTTGACTGTTTGCAACAAACTTTCCTCATCTTCAATCGTACAGGCTTTTGCCACCAATAGTTCTATATTTTTGCCATAATGTTTATATTTTGGGCTATGGTTGGTGTACGACAGTGCTTGTGGTTTTTGGAAAATATTTTCGGGTGTTGGCACAGGATATGGGCTATTAATTTCCAACTGAAAATTAGCCATGTGGTGCAAATGGTCCCAAATTCGTTGCATATTATCATTATGCTCACGTACAGACGGGTTTAGTTGCTTCATCAGATTGATTAAGGTGTGAGCAGCTTGTGTTCTTTCTTCAATAGTAGGCAGCGTAGTAATATATTGCACCAATTTTTGCACGTTTCTTCCGTATTCTCGCAAAATAAGAGGCTCTTTTTCTATGTATGTTTCTTCGTTCATTAGATTAATGCTTTAGGTATGTAAATTTATACTAATTTTAGGATAAGTAGTAATGCTTTGGCAAATTTATTTTTAGGATTTTAGATGAAGGCAAGTAGATAAGTAATTAAATTTAGTTTTTAGGGTTAATTCCTTGAATATTCATAAAATATAGAAACACAAAAACTAGAAAAATACCATTCCTTGTTCCAGATTTATTCTCCAAAATATTCTACAAAATTTTTAGGAGTTTCATACAATACAATAGAGTATAATTTTGCCTCTGATATTTTGGCAATTTCGGGTGCAAGTATTTTCCAAAATTCTATTACCAAATTTTCGCAAGTAGCCATTTTGCCCAACAAAAAATCTACATCTAAGTTTAAATTTTTGTGGTCTACTTTTTTGATAATTTTTTCTCGAATAAGCTCGCCAAGTTGTTTCAAATCAATTACATAACCTGTATCTGGATTAATATTGCCACGTACTGTTACAATAAGTTCAAAATTATGCCCATGCCAATTTTCGTTGGCACAGGGTCCAAAAAATTGTTCATTTTTCTCTTTTGTCCAATTTGGATTATATAGTTTGTGTGCTGCGTTAAAATGTTCTTTTCTACAAATGTGAACCATAATTGTAAATTAGTTGTAAATTTTGCACAAAGGTAGCAAAAAAAACGGTACTAAGAAATTTGCTACAAAATAAAAGTTTGTAAAGGTCATGGTAAATGCAGTAGGTAGTAGGTTTTCTGCATCAAAATTTTTATTTACCACACAGTAACATAGCCCACATAGAAAATTATTTTTCAGTAAAATCTGCGTTATTCTGTCTGTTCTGTGTCATTAGTGTTCTATCAAAACTTCAAAACCTTTAGTTCTACTCGTCTGTTGGGGGGTAATTATAGTTTCGTGTATAAAAATTTTGACTATTAAGTTAGGCAAGTATTAAAAAAGTGCTAAAAAACTCCTTTTTTTAGCACTTTAAATTTATTTGCCACCAAGTTGTCTACGCATAAACAAAAGAAGCAGAGTTTGTTTGAGTTACTATTTCAGTAACTTCTTTGTCATTAAACAATACTCTACTTATTCTGGTTTCGTTGGTTTCTACTTTAATTTTATGTATGTTTTTCGAGCTCGTAGATAAAAATTGTAATTCTGTTTGGGGAAGAAAGTACCAATGCCTGCCCCATATACGTAGTTTGTAGAATTATAACCAAAATTAACAACAAAGCCTTTGTAATTGTTGTCTTTTTGAAAATTATTATTTTTGTCTAATTCTCTTTTTTCAAACTCAAAATTATAGTTTGTTATCAAAAGTGTATCTTTGTCATCTAAGATAACAAAATATAAGGGACTTAGTGTAACACTATCCGCATATCCACCATCTGCACATGACACAAGGCTTGTTAAAATAACAAGCAAACATAAAATTATTATATCACGCATGATTTATTGAAAAAATTAGCTACTCAAAAATCACTTTTTAAGTAGCTAATTTTTATTATTTACTCATTTCTACGAAATACGTAAGCAGAGCAACCTGTATCCAATATTTCTGTAACTAATTTGTCATTAAAAAATACTTTCTGATAATCATTGCAACCACCTTTTTTATTTACATTCCTTTCCACACTAATTTTATCTATACCTAATTTGGTACGAATATAAAAATTGTCTATATCTCTTGTGCCAATACCAAATACAAATATGACTTTTTCATTTAATTTACCTTCCTGAACACTAACTAAATTAATATTATTAGGTGTTGGAGTAAATCTACCACTGACATCAACAACACCAACTTCTATTTTAAAGTTGGTAGATGTTATTAAATTATTTCCTAATTTATCTTGTAACAATACAACTAAAGAGGTTGGACCTGGCACACAGCCACAGCCACTACTACAACTATTCATGAATAAAATTGTAGCCACAGATACTATAAATATAAGAATACGCATGGTTTTAAAGGTTAAGGTCTGATGTTTATAATTGCTTTTCTACCATATTGGAAATTGTAAGATGTAGGATTCCATTCTGCATACCAACCATTAGAAATACCACCCCAACCCCAATTCATGTGTGATAAGACCATTGTATAGGTAACATACACCGTTTTCTGAAAACCATCTATTACCCAAGCATGACCATCATAAGAGAAACCTAAAAATTGCTTTTGTCTTCCTCTCAATACAACAGGTAGTCCCCATCTTAAATTATGTTCTATGGGTTGAAAAGTATAGTCTATCCAATCAGCAGAACTGTAACCATAGTCATTTTTTAAAGAATAAATAATATTTTCTGTGTCAGTTTCCGAACCCTTAGAACCATAAGACATACGTACAGAATAACCTATATGACGCATCAGATAGGAAACATCCCAATTAGGATTATTATTATTTAAAAAGAAGCCTCCTGGTACAGGCATAGACAACCAGTTAAAAATCAATGGTTTTCTATGATAAAACATGGTTTGTGCTTGTGCAGTAGCTACACAACCTGTTGGTGCTTTATAGCAGTTATTGACATCAGTACCATTAGGACACAAGGCATTATACACACAGCCTTGATCCCACTCTGTTCTCAACAAAGGCTGCACAGCAAAATAGTCAATAATTTCGTTGTCACCATAGCATTTTTCTGTACTAATTCTTTCTATTGGGTCAGGCAGACAAATTAAATTTTGCCATTCTTTAATAACGGCATCAGGCGTTATAGGGTTTGTTCTTCTTGCTTCTTGAATATTGTGTTGCATTTCGGCTTCCCATAATAAGACACCGTTATTTTTGTCTTTGTCTGTATAAGTGCCTGTTTCGTTGTAAGCTAAAATCGGCATGAAATGCTTGTCGGCAGAAATAATAGCCCAACCACCATCTTTATAATTAAATGCGTAGGCTGCTGCTTGTCTATCGGGAGTGCTAATGGTGTAGCTACTTAAAATTTCACGTTGTGGAGTATTTTCGGTACGTGTTGCTACTTTGTTGCTATATCGAAAAGTATTGGAACTTTTGTAGGCATTTTTTGCCACAATTTCTGCGGTTTTGCTATCCACGAAACTAGAATAAGTAGCTTGTTTTGTTTCGTTTTGATTGGGCTTAATAGCTACCTCCTCTTTACAGGCTGTCATAGCAAAAATAGTTAGAATAAGAACTAAGCCTTGACTTGTTGCGGCTTGCGACTACTAAAATACGAAAAAATTCGTGTTTCATAAATTTTGAGAGAATTAAAGTTTGATTTTATAATTTTACAATGCAAAGCTATATTTTTATTATTTAGTTGCAAAATTTTAAGCAAATTTAACAAACAAAATAAAACTAACTTTGAGTGATGGCTTACATAGTTTTGTTTTACTACAAAAAGGTCTCTTATAACCTTTGCCACACAAAACCCCATCCCCATCAAAACTTCAAAACCTTTAGTTCTACTCGTCTGTTGAGTTGTTTGCTGTTTTCATCCCTATTGCGTGTGATTGGTTGTTGCGAGCCAAAAGCCCTTGTACGTATGCGTGCAGGGTTTATTCCTTGTTTTACCAAATAATTTTTAATACTTTTTACTCTCTCTTGCGACAATTTCATATTTTCTATTGGCGAACCTTCAATGTCTGTATGCCCTGAAAGTTCTATTTCCATTGTGGCATTTTCGTTTAATAGACGAATCAAGGCACTTAGTTCTTCCACCGAACTGTCTAACAAAATTGCTGTTCCTTGTTCAAAAATAATATGTTGCAAACGAATAGTTTGTCCTAAACTTAGGGAGTTGAGTGCCAAATCTATTGTTTTTACGGGTTTTGGTTTGATACTTGTTGGCAATTTGGCACGAAAAATATCGGCATCTTTGGTAGAATTTTGGTAAGATATATAATACGCATATTCGCCTTGTGCATCTAAACTGTATGCTGCGTCCCAGTCTGTAGAGTTAAATGGTTTGCCAAGATTGACAGGCTCTGTCCAATTTGTCCATGAATCGTCTAATCTTTTGCAAAAAAACATATCTGTTTCGCCATATCCGCTAAAACCATTAGACGAAAAATACAGAGTTTCGTTGTCGGCAGCCAAAAATGGGGTAAGTTCTGTGCCTGCACTATTGACTGTAGCACCCAAATTTTTGGGAATAGACCAAGTTTTGGTATCAAAACGAAAAAAACTAATATATATATCTCTGCCACCTTGACTATCTTCTCTTTCTATGGACATTAGCAATATTTTTTGGTTGTGTGCCAAATAAAATTCTGCATTGATACTAAGATTATAGTAATTTTCGATAATTAATTTTTCGGGATTTTGCCACGTGCCGTCTATATTTTTGCGTGTGATAGAGGCACCGCCATTTGTTTTGTTGCTATTGGCTTCAAAGTTATAATCATTGGCAACTAACATAGTATTTCCATCAGGGCTTATGGAGCATACATAATTATGATTTTCGTTATTTAGAGGTTTTGGCAATCGTTGTGCAGGTTTCCAAGTTTGGTCTTCGTTTATTTCTGCAAACCAAATATCATCATTTACAAATTCGCCTACAGTATTGTCTGGGTGCATTTGTCTATCAAAAAACAGTGTTTTTCCATCTGCCGATATAACAGGCATAATTTCATTATATTTTGAATTAACGGCATCAGAAAGCCTTTCGGTGCTTACTGCCATTATGGTTTCTTGGGGGTTGTTGTTTGGAATTGGTAAATTTATATTTGCGTCTATAGGAATTTCGCTATCCGAAATACCTATAGCATCTATTTGGTTTCGTCCTCGTATTCTAATTGGATTTAGTAATACCTTGATAGCTGCTATTTTGTAGGTAGTAAGGGGAATAGTGATGCGTAACATTCTTGCAGGTGGTGGATTTTGCACTACTCTAAATGTACTGTCTGTGTAGGCTATATATTCGTTATTTTCGGTATCATACATATATATATGTGTAATAGAACCAGCCCCAAAATTTTCGGCTACTGCAATTTGACGAATAGCCATTGGCGTTTTAAATCCAACTTTAACCCATTCTGATACACTACGGTCTTCGGCATTTGGCGACCAAGCCACAGGACTAAAACCTGTAGCAGGCATTTTGTTAGGTTTTCCCAAAACTTGCTTGGCACTGTACGGGTTTTTATTGGAACTTTCGCTATATTCTGACGAAAATCCAAGTAGCCTTGATGCCCATTGGATAGTTGGCGGAGTTTGTGCAAGGCTTTTGCAAGTAAGACAAAGCAAAAAAGTTATAAAATACATCTGTTTCATAACACAAATAAACAAAACCTTTTGCAAAATCTCAAAAAATATTTATGCAAGCTATATTTTGTATGGTAATAGGCTAAAAATTTGTTTGTCCTATTTTTTTGCTTATTTTTGGGTTTTAAAACTTGCAAATAAATGAAAAAAGCATTAATTACAGGCGTAACAGGACAAGACGGTGCCTATCTTTCAGAATTATTATTGTCTAAAGGATACGAAGTACATGGCATAAAACGCAGAAGTTCTTTGTTTAATACCGATAGAATTGACCATTTATACCAAGACCCACATACCACCAATTACCGTTTCAAATTACATTACGGTGATTTGACAGATGCCACAAATTTGATTCGTATTATTCAAGAAATTCAACCTGATGAAATTTATAATTTGGGTGCTATGTCGCATGTACGAGTAAGTTTCGATATGCCCGAATATGTAGCCAATGTAGATGCTTTGGGTACGTTACGAATTTTGGAAGCAGTAAGAATTTTGGGTTTAATAGAAAAAACCAAAATTTATCAAGCCTCGACCTCCGAATTATACGGCTTGGTGCAAGAAATTCCTCAATCCGAAAAAACACCATTTTATCCACGTTCTCCGTATGCAGTAGCAAAAATGTATGGTTATTGGATAACCGTAAATTATCGGGAAGCCTACAAAATGTTTGCAACCAATGGCATTTTATTTAACCATGAAAGTCCATTGCGAGGCGAAACCTTTGTTACCCGCAAAATAACCAGAGGCGTTGCACGTATTGCTTTAGGTTTGCAAGACAAACTTTTTATGGGAAATATTGACGCACAACGAGATTGGGGACACGCAAAAGACTATGTAGAGGCAATGTGGCTCATTTTGCAACAAGACACTCCCGAAGATTATGTCATTGCAACAGGCGTAACAACCAGCGTAAGAGAATTTATCCGTATGGCTTTTAACGAAGTAGGCATCGAAATAGCATTTACAGGCGAAGGCGTAGAAGAAAAAGGATATATCCACAAATGTAACCATCCCGAATATCAACTACCGATTGGGCAGGAAATTTTGGCTATAGACCCTCGATATTTCAGACCTACCGAAGTAGATTTATTGATTGGCGACCCTACCAAATCCCAAACCAAATTAGGTTGGAAACCAAAATACAACTTAGCAATGTTGGTGGCAGAAATGATGGAATCAGACCTAAGCCTATTTAAAAGAGATAAATATTTGCAAGAAGGTGGACACAAAATTCTAAATCATTACGAATAAAAATATATTTTTAGTAGTAATATATAGTTTTTGATACGTATTTTATTGTCCGTAGGGTTAGCGAATAGCGTACTCTACGGACTTTTTTGCGAAATGTTGCACCGTAGCAAATCTTCATATTTGCGGTTGTGTGTTTACCTCCATTGTTTGTGTTAAACCCGCAATGGAATTGAAACCACTCCATTCCTGCCGTGGTTTGTTCCTGCCGTGGTTTGTGTCCCACCTAGGGTATGTACACATCTTTTGTTATTTTTCTAAGTAATTTGAGTAAAACTACATCTAATATTTTATAAATTTATTATCTATTTTAATTAGCTTTTATTCTTGTTTAGTATTG
>JBIKRY010000360.1:0-4270 GCA_044348925.1 Bernardetiaceae bacterium | reverse complement strand
GTATGATACAAAAGGCTCTACCATAATTTATGGCACCAAAGAATCAGTAAGAGATACTATTTTTATGGGTTGTTGGTGGCATATTTCTTGTACAGCCATTCGTATTACTGCATTTAAGCAGGTTGGAGGATTGCCACGTGGTATGCGACAAAAAGGCGACTATGATTTCTTATTGAGAATTTTGGCAAATAACTTTTCCATAGAATACCTCCCTATTCCAATTATGCTCTATCGTAGCCATGAGGCAAGCATATCCAGCAAAAATTTTAAAACACATAGAGATATTGTAGAAACCCTACAAAGTGTCCGAAAATATATATATGCCTTATCATTTGTAGATATTATAAAATGGTATGCAATTCATCAACTATATTTGATAAAGAGATTAGGGAGTTCTATAATCAAAATGCGTTTGGAAAGAGGCATACGAAGTATAATAGTTGGCATGGTAGTTGGAAAAGAAGCATTATTAGCAATGTAGCAAAAAATTAGTAAAAACTATGTCAGACAGATACCAATACCATTTCAAGAAGCACTACCAGCCAACGAAATACCAACACGCAAATAGAAAGATAATAGACTGTGCTTTAAAATTATTGATAATCAAGAAATAACAAGCACAGCCTAAAGTATATACTACAAATCTTCATTAGCCCTACTAACTAAATTAAAAACATATATCAATAACTTAATTAAAATGCTTAGCAAAATAATTTACTACTTGAGCCAATCTAAAACTTGTACTTGGATAGCACTAAAATTAAGAAATCAACTACAAATGATTATTGGGTATCACCTTACAACCCTAAGTGATTTTGATAAAAATGGAGAAAAAAAAGTCATGGAATTTATCATCAATAATAGCAAAACTATTATTGAAGTTGGTGCAAATACAGGACAATATTTGGGTGAATTTGTAAAAATAGCTAATACCAATCAAAAAAAATTGCTAATTCATTCCTTTGAGCCAGCTATAGCTACTTTTAAAATATTGGCAGAAAACTTTAAAGAACATAAAAATATTCAGTTATATAATATAGCATTATCCGATGCCATAGGAAAAGCCATTTTCTATCAAACCGAAGTTTTAGGAGAAACCTCTTCGCTTATTCAACGAACCAAAGAAAATTACCAAGCACAATACGAAGTAGAAGTAAATACCATAGATAATTTATTTGCCAATACGGATACCATCGATTTTATCAAAATAGATACCGAAGGCAATGATTTTCACGTTTTAAATGGTGCAAAAAAACTTTTAGAGCAACAACGAATCAAGTACATACAATTTGAATATGGAGATAATTGGCGTTTTGCAGGTAGCTCCTTGATTTATTGCATAGAATTTTTAGAAAAATACAAATACCAAGTATTCCTTATTCGTCCTGATGGATTATACAAATTAGATTATGTAAAATGGAAAGAATTTTATAGTTTTGCTAACTTTTTTGTATGTCGTGAAAAGGAGATACCAAATATACAAAAAATGCTAAAAGGTGTTTTTTAGACAATAAATTAGCTACTAACATTTTAAATTTGTCATTCTTCGCTATGCTCAGAATGACAAAATAAATAAATTATTTTACTATATAACTAACTAAATGAGATATAATATAGGCTTTTAATATTTAGTTTACGTTAAAATTAGTAACTAAATTTCATTTCAAAGATTTTTTAATAATTTGCTTTGCAAATTTATTAAAAAACTTGCACCCTAAAAGGTGCAGTACATTCTACACAACTTACAATATGTAGATGAATAACACCCATGAGGCAAGTCCCATTGCTAAAGCAAAAAATTACCAAATAAAGTTACAAACAAGTGCAACAGTTGGTAGCATTTATTTTGTCAATAAAACAAACAACACAAGCACACTACAAGTTTATGAAATCAAACACACAGCAAAAACGCATAGGTAGTTATCCGCAATGGAGTGTCATTACTACCGTTGCTATTACTCTTTTTATGATAGGCTTGTTTGCTATTTTTGCATTATATGCAAGACAATTAACAGAAATACTCGAAAATAGTATAGAGGTGCAAGTATATACACAAAATAATATGCCCCCAGAAGATAGTATTGCCCTACAAAAAAAATTACTAAACTGCCGATTTGTAGAACAAAAAAATGGCAAAGCACAATACGTTTTTTTACACAAAGACGAAGCAGCCAAACAAATGATAGCAAAAAGTGGCGAAGATTTTATTGCCTTTTTGGGCGAAAATCCCCTAAGAAATTCCTATGCCTTACAACTAAAAAAGCAATTTCATAGCAAAGAACAACTCAAAATAGTAAAAGCCGAATTAGAAACCATCGAAGGAGTATTTGAAGTAGCCTACACAGAATCTTTCATTCAAGAAATAAACCAGAATGTGAGTAGAATCGGAATTATTATTGCTATTTTAGTAATTGTTTCTTTCTTTACCGTAGTTTTAATTATTAACAATGCCATTCGTTTGGCTTTATATTCCCAACGATTTTTGATTAGAAGTATGCAGTTGGTAGGAGCAACGGCATTTTTTATCAAAAAACCTTTCCTAAAACGTGCAAGCATACAAGGTATTATTGGTAGCTTGTTAGCAACTTGTTTGCTAACTTTGTTATTACTATTTACACATGCACAAATTCCTGAACTAAATATCCTTAAAGATTGGTTACAAATTAGCTTGGTATATAGTAGCTTGTTTCTTGGCGGTTTTGTAATTTGTTCTATCAGTGCATATATTGCCGTTACTCGTTATTTACGTATGTCTTTAGATGAATTATATTAAAATAGTAGCAAAATGAAACTTTTTAAAAACTTTAGTATCCTAACCATTGTGGCAATTTATTTGCTAATTTTGGTAGGTGGCATTGTACGTAGTACAGGTTCGGGTATGGGTTGTCCTGATTGGCCTAAATGTTTTGGGCAGTGGATTCCTCCAACACAAGAAACCGAATTACCAGCAGATTATCGAGATATTTATAAGCAAAAACGTATAGCCAAAAACGAAAGATTTGCAAAATTATTAGACAAAATGGGATTTACAGACCTCAGTTTTCGCATCACCAAAGACCCTTCAGTTTTAGAAGAAGAGCCTTTTAATGCAACAAAAACGTGGATTGAATACTTAAATAGAGTATTGGGAGTTTTGATAGGTTTTTTTATCTTTTTGGCTTTTTTATTTTCCTTAGTATATCGCAAAACAGACAAAAAAATAGTAGGATTAAGTTTTGCAGCCTTTATTGCAGTAGGAATAGAAGGATTTATAGGCTCTATTGTAGTATCTACTAATCTTTTGCCAGCACTTATTACCATACACATGTTATTGGCGATTGCGATTGTTTTGCTATTGATTTATGCCTTAGCAAGAACAAAAAATAGTACACATACAGACAAAATAACACATGCATTGCCAACAAGTACCGAAAATCTAATGCTTGAAAAATTATTAATTTTTAGTATAATTACTTCAGTAATTCAAATTACTTTAGGTACACAAATTAGAGAAACTATTGACACTTTTGCCCATACCATACAAAGAAATTTATGGATAGACAATTTGGGTATTAGTTTTTATATACACCGTAGTTTTTCTTTAGCTATTTTGGCTTTACACTTGTATTTAGTCTATAAATTGTTTAGTAATTCGACCAAATTACAAAAATGGTCATACATACTTTTAGGATTCGTAGCAGTAGAAATTATTACAGGAACTATAATGGCATATTTTGCTATTCCTGCTATGCTGCAACCTATTCATTTAACTTTGGCAACTGTCATTGTAGGGGTGCAATTTTGGATATATTTACAAATACCTAAAACAAGAGAAATTATGCAATCTGTGTAAAATTTCCTGCCGTTGGCTGTGTCCCCACGCCAACTCCACCAGCACGTCAAAGTACATTGAAAGCTACTTTTGTTAGTTTATTGCGTATTTTTGTGTGCTAAAACTGAAAAATGTAGTTTCTTTGGGCAAGTTTGACGTGCTGGTGGAAAATATTGCACAATATTATTGCTTGAGATTTCAAATTGAATTTGTTTTTCGTGATATGAAACAACATTTAGGACTTACAGAGTCGCAAACAAGAAAAGAAAAACGTATAGATTTTCATTTTAATAGTGTAGCAATGGCATATAATTTAGCAAAGGTGGAAAATAAATTGGCAGGTAACAGAATCTTTTCTCTCTATGACATTAAAGCTGATTATATCAACCAGAACTACTTAGAAACCATTATTACAAACTTAGATTTAGATGCCAATGCAATTAAAATGCACCCAAATTA
>JBIKRY010000359.1:0-4315 GCA_044348925.1 Bernardetiaceae bacterium | reverse complement strand
TATCACTCAGTAAGTGGGAACAACGACCACGTACACGAAAATCTTTGACCGTAGAAAAATAAGAGCTAACATCCATAGAGCTAAAATAAATCCAAAAATAATGTTAATTTTGATGCGGAAAACCTAAAATTTATACGGTTGGGATATTGATAATGAAGTAGTTACAGAATGTTTGCAAAATTTGAATGAAATTTTTAGTTATGCTTGGAATGTGAAAACGGTAACAGATAGTTTGGTGGAGGCTTTGCCAAGTTCAGCTATTGGTTTGTTTAAAAACACAACAACTGAAAATTATACAAATGCTTTTGATTATGTTATTGGAAATCCGCCATACATTTCTTACAAAGAATGTACGCAACAAAAATTATTAATTTTAGAGTTTTTGAAAGAGAAAAAAGTAAAATTAAGTGATATTTATGGTGTAAACTTACATAGTGTTCCTAATAATCCTAAAAAATATGCACCAAATCCAAACTTGTATGCTTTTTTTATGGCTTTGGGTTTAGGTTTGTTAAAAGAAGGTGGAAAATTGTGTTATATTATTCCTCAAACTTTGCTTACTGCAAGTGATTTAGATGTGTTGCGGTATCATTTGGCAAAATACACAACTATTGAGAAAATGATAGTTTTTAATGCTAAAATGTTCATTGAACGAGGTTTAAAACAAAATAAAGTAGTCATTACGT
The DNA here is from genome assembly GCA_044348925.1 of Bernardetiaceae bacterium. Taxonomy (GTDB): domain Bacteria; phylum Bacteroidota; class Bacteroidia; order Cytophagales; family Thermoflexibacteraceae; genus JAAFKA01. Next base: position 3,629 of record JBIKRY010000359.1, on the reverse strand, counting down.
CAAGTTTAATTGTTGTTTTGAAAAAACAAGTTGCAAAACTAGACCACGAAACGCAAATTATTCACGTAAAAAATACAGATAAAACCATTGATGAAATTTTAGATTTTGTCAAAAATAAAGACACAAATCATTGCACATTTACAAATATTCCACAAAATAAATTGCTGAAAAATATCTTAAATTGGAGTTTTATCAAAAAAGATAGCATTTTTGGCGACTTTTATACACAATATATTACATCAACAAATAGCATAGCAACTTATTATCAACATACAATAGCTTTTGCGGAGTTTGGTACAAAATTTTATTTTGATAGAGGTTTAAAATATCCAAAAACTGAAATTAAAATAGGTACACAAAACGAAAAAGGTTATTTTATTGCCCATTTTAACAAAAATAGGTTTGGTATTTTGGCTACTGAAAATTTTATTGCAAGTAATTTATTAGATTTTCCTTTTGGCAGTCAAGGCACAGAAGTTTACGAAGCAAAATATAAAATTGCTTGGAGTTATATGAATTATGATATTTTTCGTTTTTCTGAACAAGCAATTATGCTTGATTACAACAATATTGTGATTTCATCAGACAATAAAAATGAAATGTTGTATTTATTTGCTTTGCTAAATTCAAAAATAAATAAATTTTTGTTGAAGGAATTAGTAGGACTTGAAAATGAACAAGACATTTTAGTTGGTATAAAAACTGTAAAAGATTTCATTCGTGTTCCAATTATTATAGCTGAAAATCAAGCTATAAAAACTAAATTAATTTCACTTTCACAAGATTTATTAAATCTTGAAAACGTAAAACTTGGTGATTTTGTAGATTTTAAAAACGTAATGGTGCAAAAATTTGATAAAATTGAAATAGCCCCCCAATCGGGTTGCCGAACCACCCCGAAGGGGGAGTTTTACCTCCTTTTGACAAGTGGAGAACAAATAACAAAATGCAAAATCAAAAATAATATTGAGTTGGTAACAAATTTTATAGAAAAAACAGAATGGCAAATGGGCGAAATTAGTTTGCAAATCCTAAAAAATCAAATTATTATTGATGAAATTCGCCAAGCAGAAATTATTGAAGAAATGAATAAATTAGTTTTTTGTTTGTATTTTAATGTGCAAATGGCTGATTTAGAAGGAAATAAGTTTTATCAATATTTGGAAAATGCAAAGAAAATAAAAGTCTGAACTAATTATTTTTTGTTTCATACAACCTTTTACCGTTTGTGTTACTCTTTATCATAACCATAAAATAGAAACTGTATGAGATATGTTTGCTTGTTATTGTGTTTGTTTTTGCTACATTGTGTTAAGGCACAAAATAATTTACGTCTTTATGCACCTCCAGCTTGCAAAGATTTTCTCTACTATGAATGTCGCAATAGTTTCCTATTTCCCAAATACCAAAGAGATGACAGAGGTGCTATTGTACCTAAATCTAAATTGGCTAATGAAAATCCATCTGTTTGCTTACTTTCTGGCAATGCTACTGTTTATCAGAATAAAGAAACATTTACAGTTATTCCCCATAGTTTAGAAAAAGTAACTTTGCTTTGTAATAAAGATACTATTCGTTTAGAAGTATTTCATTTGACATATAAAGAAGCAGAACTATTGGTATGTAGCAAGAGAGATTTTTTACCTGATTTAAAAACTTATTATACTTTTGACAAGGTAGGTATAGTCGAAAAGTACAGGGCTTTTCAGGAAATAACTTTCTATGCTGATAGTCTAAAAGCTAAAATTCAAAGAGATACCGTATTTATTCGTTTTAAAATAGCACTATCAAAACATTTAGAACACGAATTAAATACTTCTTCTTATTTTGATATAGATTCGATTACCATAAATTTAAAAAATTCGCAAGGATTTAGTTTAAAGAAAACAACAATAAAAGTCATTAATAATATTATCTATTTACATGATATTCTTGATTATCAAAAAGATATAAAAATAGGAAATACTTTGGAAATTAGTTGTAGTCGTGTTTTTAGGTTTGAATACACTAAAAAAACACCTATCTATTGGTATTATGTTTACTATAATAAACCCCCAAATTATGACAGATGTAACAATTTTTATGATAGTTTTTTATCTTGTAATGATACTGGTTGGGGTGAGGGAGGATGGGAGGAAGACCCATTTGAAGATTATGGCATTCCTGCTATTTTTAGAATAAAATTTTATTAGTTTTTTTTATTTAACTTATTGATTTACAGGAAAATAGGTTTTATCAATATTTGAATAAACTGTAGCATTAAACCTTGGTCTATTATTTATTTAAACTTTATCATGTCTATGACTTAGAAAAACTTTTTTGCAAGCAACTTTGCTACTTCGCGATGCCCTTCTGTTGTAAAATGTATATCTCTACTAAAATAAATTTGATGCCCGTTTTTAGTCAATTTCACCAAATCATTGGTTAAATCATAGCTTGGAATATTCATTTTTTGCAAACTATCACACAGGTTTTGGTAAGTTGTAACACAGGTTGGCTGATAAATTAGATTTTTTTCTGTTAGCAACTGTCCAATGACCATTTCTTTACTTGGAATCAAAACTACTTGTAAGTCTATAGATTGGCTTTGCAAAAATCGTTGTGCTTCGGCAATATGTGCCAAATTATTAGCAAAACCTTGTCTAACTTTTGGATTGTCCCAGCCACTAAGTTCCCAAGCAAAATTTTGGTTAAACATACGATAGACAATATTTTGATAACTTATATTTATTGGCTGAAACTTTCCTCTACTTTCTCCATTTTTTACAGCATTAAATAATTCATAAGACCTAAAAAAATAACTTAATTCTTTCAAATTGCTATACAATTTCATTTCTTGGCTAAGTGTAGGTACAAACATATCTGTTTCTGGAAACCACTTATAGGTATTGGCAGTATCCAATTTGCTAACTATAGGACTTGTGTGGTGAAAATCATTGACATAGATGCAGTAAATTATTTTTTTGGGTTGGTAACGCATAGCTACTTCTAAAGTACGATTATAATCTGGTAATTGTGTACCACTCATTCCTAAATTTAATATATTTTGCTTGCTAATGCGTGCCAAACAGGCAGGTAAAGTGCTATCACCTGCCACCAAAGAACCAAATACAAAAGAATCTCCAACAACAACAGCATCTGCTTTTTGGGTTTTGGGCAACAAAAAAGCTACTACAGGTTTTTTTGTCCACCAACCACTATATTTTCTACGTTTTGCTAATGGTTGCAAACTACATTCTATCAATAAAGATTTTAGTGGCTCTGTAACTATATAAGGTAAAATTCGCAAACATATTTCTACTAAAAAAACAGTAAAAAATATATTAAATAAAATAATAAAAATATTTTTTTTGCTAAACATAGCAATAAGTCTGATGTAAATGAGTAAATAATGTAACTTGCATAGTGTCTGAACTGTCTAAGCAAATATATTGATTAGCAGCTACTTGTGCAAATTAAAATGCAAGTTTAAATTTATGTACTTGCTTGGGAACAAAAAATTTATGTGTCTATGTAATTAACGTGAACTACGGATACCGTATATTCGCCTTTAGGCGGGGCTGCCTAAGCGAATGAATCGGGTAAATTGAAAGAAAAATAGTAATTATTTCTCAAAATTTGTGAATTTA
>JBIKRY010000358.1:0-4329 GCA_044348925.1 Bernardetiaceae bacterium | reverse complement strand
AGAATCAGAACTTACATAGAAGAAACCAAAAATAAGTTATTTACAGTAGCAGTAGCACTCTATAATTTTAGACGTACTTTTGCACTAAAGAGAAAAATTATATACTTGTAATTATTCATAAACTCTATTAAAGAAACCTAAATCTACCCCAAACTCCAACTCACGAGCTATTTCAGGTTCAATACCTGCATTGCCCGAAGTATTAGGGGAGTAGATACCACCTTTGCCACCAATTACTGCACCTGCCACCATCGAAGTAAATGTATTTCCAAAATTAGGAACACCGCCTGTTTCTCCGTATGCAGCACGCAATTTAATTTGATTTACTTGTTCTATTTTCCAGAAACCAAATTTTGTAATATTCACAGCAGCCGATGCTCTTGGAAACAAAAACCATTTTGTATTATCTCCATTCAAACTTGATTTATCAGCACGAATGCCTAAAGTAGCCACAATTTTGTCTTCAAAGTTAAACTCTTGTTGCCCTACTACGCCTACATCTTGCCATCTTGAAAAAAATTGGCTAATTGTTTTTACTGTAGCATTTTCTGGATTGCGTTGTCCTGTTGGCAATCCTTCTCCTTGTAAAGCACTAACATCTCTATCTGTTGTTAAACGTACTGCACCTACTTGTGTAGTCATATCCAATTTCCAAACTTTGTAGTTGTATATCAAAAAACTTTGTAAGTAAGCATTCAAATTTCTACTTTTTGTAAAACGTGATGCCCCTGGGTTAGCTCTTTGTTGTTGATATTGCAAATCTGATGGCATATATACCTCGTTTTCGGTCAATAAATAATCAACGCCACCACTTACTGCCAATTTTAAAGAACTTCTATCATTTTGGAAAAAATAAATATCAGAGCTTAAAGATTGTATAAAACGGTTTGTTTTTTCATTATTAATTGCTTTATCTACGATTTGTAATGGATTTTGTGAAAGATTGGTAGTTGGATATTCCCCTTTATCATTTGGTAATAAATTAATAAAATTAGGAATATATGCAATAGAATAACCTATTGTTACGCCATTATTATCATTACCACTAAATCCGCGTTGATTATCTGCATTGGTATAAGTGGTACTTGATTTTAGGTTAATAGATTTTGATAATTGGTGGTCTATATTTGCCTTCAAAGTTCGTCTGCCAAAACCTGTATTTTTTTGAATACCTGTTTCATTATTGATATTACCAGACAAATAAAAACGAGTTTTGTCTGTGCCACCCGAAATACTTAGACGAGTATTGTTGATTACGCCTGTATTACCATAAATTTCTTTTTCCCAGTCGTATGTTTTTCCATTTGCAGCTTTAAACATTGCCAAAGCCTCATCAAGTCCTACGTTGTAAATACCACCATATTCTTTTATTTTTGCTTCTGACCAATCTTCAGCACCCAATAACTTGATAGCAGATACTGCCCCAAAATCTTGTCCAAAACTGATTTTTGTTTTGCCAGCTTTACCACGTTTGGTAGTGATGATAATAACCCCTGCATTTGCACGAGTTCCATAAATAGCAGCAGCACTTGAGCCTTTCAAAATCTCAATATTTTCAATATCCGCAGGATTAATATCCGACATACGGTTTACAGTTTGGTCTTGGCTTGTACTACCTTGCACGTTAGACGCACCACTAAAAGCAGCACTACCTGCACCATTACCAAATTGTGAGTTATTCACAATAACACCATCTATGATGTATAAAGGCTCTGAACTACCATTGATAGATGAAACACCACGCAATTTGATAGAAATACCACCACCTGGAGCACCGCTATTTTGCACAATGTTTGCACCAATAATTTTTCCACTTAAGGCATTATCCAAAGTAGCAGGTCTTGTTGTACCTACCAACTGGTCGGCAGAAATAGATGTTACCGCATTGGCTAAGTTTGACCTTTTTACACTCGATGCCAAACCCGTTACAACAATCTCGTCGAGTTGTTTATTTTCTTCTTCGAGTTTGATGTCAATCGTCGATTGTGTACCAACTTCGATGGTTTGCTCACGAAAGCCAACAAAAGAAAAAGTAACTTTTTTGACCTCAGCACTCAAGGTTAATTTGTAAACCCCTTCAATATCGGTAATAGTACCAATACTTGTGCCTTTTACGGATACCGTTACCCCCGGTAAACCTTCGCCTTGTTGCGACGTAACCTTGCCACTAATGGTTCGGTCTTGTGCAAAAGCAATGCTTGTTACTAACAAAAGTAGTAACAACATGAATTGTTTTGTTAATTTGAACATAAAAAATAAATTAGGTATGATATGAATTAGGCTCTAAAAAAAAAAATCAGAAAAGTTAAATAATGTTTTAGAGTTCCCAAATATAGAATTTTTTAACATAAAAATAATATTGTGTATTTTTTTTTACTTTTTTTTTGCTTATTTAGATAAATTCAAAATTATATCTGGGCTTTAAAAAGCAACAAAAAATAATAGTTTGTAGGAAGATAGTAAGTTATTTACGTTAAATAGGTAATTTGGGTAGCAATTATATGTATATTCGCCTTTAGGCGAATAAAATTGGTAAATGGCAATAAAAATCGTAGTTAGCCTAAAGGAAAAGTGCCTAAAAACTTCCTATTATTACCTTCGAATCACCATCTCATTTGCTTAAAGGCGAATATTCAATTACTACAAAAATTAGATTATATAGAAAAATTGTAATTTTTTAAGTCTTTTGCAAAAATTCTACGACATTGCTAATAAAAATTTTGGCGTAAGCAATATTATTTTGGAATTTCAAAACGAAAAATCATAAATCCGTGCATCGTATTTTCGCCATCACAAAGGTTTTGGTTTTTGGTAAAAACTACCAAATAATGACTGGTGGGAAAAATATAAACCTTGTCTATAGCATAATTAAAATATAATCCATCTGAATAATAATACAATAATTTGGCTTGTAATCCGTGCATAATTGGCAAATCTATCCCTTGATTTTTTTCCTTACGATTCCATATTTTTGCACAATCATTTGGATAGGAGTTTTCTTTGCGTGTTTGTAAGTAGTCATTAATGGGAGGAGGGAAAATAGATAATTCCATATTTGGAAAAGCAACTTTTCCATTTTCAGCTCTTTGTTCAATATAATCTTCATTTTTAATGCTTATTTTCGCCTGTTTTACCCAATCCCAATCATTAAATTCCTTTAATTCTGTCATACCAAGATGCGTTGTTTCGTTATTTTGGTCTATTGCAACTTGTATTAAATGCGAATCTCCACATTCGCCATACCTATTTTCACCAATCCAAAACAAATCTGTATGTTTATTTTTGAAAAAAAAACGATACTCTTGTATGCAGGCATTTGTTTTGGGGCTATATTTTGGAATTTTGCTGGGGGAAGTAATTCCCAAAGACAAAAATATACTAAGAAAAGTAAGTAATAAGTGGATATATTTCATCATTATATAGGATTTGATTTGGCACAAAGTTAGTATTTTTTACAAAATAAACTTTTTTACTACGTATATTTGTTGCATAAACAGATTTTAAAACCCATTTTTCATTTTTATCTGTCATAAATTTATGCGTTATCACAAAGTATTGCCTTTTATTTTGGTTTTTATCCTACATTATCGTCTTTCTGCACAAGAAAACCTTTCTTTATCTGTTGCTATCGAGAAAGCACTGAGCCAAAATTTCGATATGCAAAGCCAAAACACACAAGTAGAAATTAGTAAATTAAATAACTCTTGGGAAGCAGCAGGCAAATATCCTAACTTTTCGATAGGTTTTAGCCAAAATAATTCTTTCAATAATATCATCAAACCTGCCCCATTTCAATTACAAGGCGTGATTGTCAATAATGGAATTAGTCCAAATGCAACGCTAAATTGGGTATTGTTTAATGGATATGGTATTAAAATTCAAAAACAAAGGTTACAAATTTTGCAACAACAAGCCGAAGGAAACTTAAGTCTTGTGTTACAAACTACTTTACAAAATGTAATTTTAAATTATTATAGCATCAAATTAGCAGAAAAACAAGTCAAGATTTTGGAAAATATTATGGTATTATCTCGCCAAAAATATGAATACTTGCAATTTAAAAAGCAAATTGGTGCTGCCATATCCGCTGAAGTTTGGCAGGAACAGAGCAATTATTTGTCTGATTCTTTGGCAGTAATTACCCAACAATTAGCCATTCGCAACGCCAAAAGAAACCTAAATACACTAATGGCAGAAAAAGAAATAGAGAAAAATTATATTTTGACAGATTCCTTGACTTTACCAACCGAAAAATATGCTTGGCAAGATTTACAAGATAAAATGTTGAGCAACAATATTAACCTAAAAAATCAGGCACTTGCCCTCGAA
>JBIKRY010000357.1:0-4333 GCA_044348925.1 Bernardetiaceae bacterium | reverse complement strand
ATCAACAATACTAAACAAGAATAAAAGCTAATTAAAATAGATAATAAATTTATAAAATATTAGACGTAGTTTTACTCAAATTACTTAGAAAAATAACAAAAGATGTGTACATACCATAGGTGTCACACAAACCACTCCACCAGCACGTCAAAGTACATTAAAAAGCTACTTCTGTTAATTTATTTCGTATTTTTGTGTGCTAAAACTAAAAAAAGTAGTTTCTTTGGGCAAGTTTGATGTGCTGGTGGAGTTGGCTGTGGAGACACAGCCAACGGCAGAAAAGTTGTAAGAAATTACCAAAAGAACTAACATTTATTCGACAAATGTTAGTTCTTTTGGTATTTTTTTGCGACTTTCGCAAGAAGTGTATTTATTACTTATCTATTTTCGTATATTATTTCTAAGAAAATGAATCAAAAGACTATTTTAATTATTTTAGATGGTTGGGGAATTGCCACCAATAAAGCTGTTTCGGCAGTAGATGCTGCCCAAACGCCATTTATAGACAGTTTATACACAAAATTTCCACATAGTACCCTTTCGGCATCAGGCACAGATGTAGGCTTGCCCGATGGACAAATGGGAAATTCGGAGGTTGGGCATCTCAATCTTGGCTCTGGTCGTGTAGTTATTCAGACCTTAGACAAAATCAATAGAGCAGTAGCCGAAGGCACTATAGCCGATAATGAAGTTTTACAAGCAGCATTTAGTTATGCAAAAACTAATAAAAAAGCAGTACATTTTATAGGTTTGGTTTCTGATGGTGGGGTACATTCGCATATTACACACCTCAAGCAACTTTGTAGTCTTGCTAATAAAGAAAATTTGCCGTTTTTTGTCCACGCTTTTACTGATGGTCGAGATACTTCACCTACATCAGCAGCAGGTTTTATCGAGGACTTAGAAAACCATTTAGCTACTACGAGAGGCAAAATAGCAAGTGTTTCGGGACGTTATTATGCAATGGACAGAGATAAAAGGTGGGAGAGAGTAGCATTAGCTTATCAAACTTTGGTACACGCAAAAGGCGAAAAAGCTACAAGTGCCAGCGAAGCAGTAAAAAATAGCCACGCCAATAATATCACAGACGAATTTATTTTGCCAACAGTTATCACCGAAACAGGCAAACCTGTAGCAACTATCAAGGCAGATGATGTCGTAATTTGTTTTAATTTTAGAACAGACCGTTGTCGCGAAATAACAGAAGTTCTTACACAAAAAGACTTTCCAGAGCAAGAAATGAGCAAAATGCCTTTGTATTACGTTACCATGACGAGATATGATGCAAGTTTTGAGAACGTAAAAGTAATGTATGAAGACCAAAATGTGCAAAATACTTTGGGCGAAGTAATAGCAAAGGCAGGCAAAACACAGTTGCGAATGGCAGAAACCGAAAAATATCCACACGTTACTTTTTTCTTTTCGGGAGGACGCGAAGATAATTTTATTGGAGAAACTCGTATTATGGCTTCTTCGCCAAAAGTTGCAACATACGACTTGAAACCAGAAATGAGTGCCTTTGAATTGCGGGATAAAATTGTTCCAGAAATTAATAGCAAAAAACACGATTTTATTTGTATAAATTTTGCAAATCCTGATATGGTTGGGCATACAGGCGTCTTTAGTGCTGTAGTAAAAGCCTGCGAAACTGTAGATACTTGTGCAAAAGATGTGGTAACTACAGCTTTGGCAAATGATTATGCTTGTATGATTATTGCAGACCACGGAAATGCCGAATATATGATAAATCCAGACGGTACGCCACATACTGCACATACCACTAATTTAGTGCCTTGTATTTTGGCAAGTAATGCAACCATTAAAGCTATGAAATCGGGCAGATTGGCAGATGTTGCACCAACTATCTTGGATTTGATGGGCATAGAAAAACCAATAGAAATGACAGGAATGAGTTTGTTAGAAAAATAGCTAATCTAACTTGCGTAATAGTAGTGCATAGCTCCAGCTACGCACTACTATTATTAGTAAAAATGTTTTTTACTAATAGAGTTTATGAATAATTTGTATAATAGACTTTAGTCTGTTTTTAAGTAGTTGAAAATCAATAACTTGCACAGACTAAAGTCCAATGCTACAGCAATTATTCATAAACTCTAATAAAAAATTATTTTTTAGAAAAAACAGGTTTAAAAAATTGCACATTTTGCTACGTAGCTGGAGCTATGTAACTTACATTACCAATGCAATAAAATAATAGAAATGCAATGTTATGCTTGAACTATTCAAAAAACATTTAAGAGGCGAAAAACGCAGCAGCAAATATACAGTTCTGTCCTATAGCACAGATATTGAGCAATTTGCAGAATTTTATGCCATTTATACAGATTGCCCTCTGGAAGAAAATCAAGACATTTCTGCTATCAAAATAGAAAATGCCGAAAAACACGCCATTCGTGCTTGGATAATTTCGTTGATGGAAGATGAACATTTGCACCCACGGTCTATTAATCGCAAAATTTCTGCCCTCAAAGCCTATTATAAGTTTTTGACACAGTACGGCTATATTGCCGAATCTCCGATTAAAAACCTGAAACGGATAAAAACCGATAAGCCATTGCCTTTGTTTGTCAAACAAAATGAAATGCGAAAATTATTTGATGAAATAGCTTTTCCCGAAGACTTGGAAGGACAACGAAATAAGTTAGTATTTGAACTATTATATGGTACTGGAATTAGGATTTCAGAACTTTTAGACCTTCGAAAAAGTGATATAAATTTTTATGAGGGAACAATAAAAGTATGCGGAAAACAAGAAAAAGAAAGAATTATTCCATTAAATCAAATTTTACTTGACTTTCTCAAAAAATATGTGCAACTTAATCAATGTGAATACTTAGTCATTACGGACAAGGGCGAAAAAGCATATAAAATGTTGGTTTATAGGATTGTACGGGCTGTTTTAGAACAAATTACCAATACAGAACGAAAAAGTCCTCACGTATTACGACATACTTTTGCGACACATTTGCTCGAAAAAGGAGCAGATATTAATGCCGTAAAAGATTTGCTTGGACACACAAGTTTGGTTTCGACACAAGTATATACACATAATAGTATAGAAAGGCTGAAGGCGGTTTTTGAGAAAGCCCACCCCAAAGCATAATTAATCACCTTAAACACCAAAATACATGGAAATCCAAGTGCAGTCAATTCATTTCGATGCAGACGCAAGATTGCTCGAATTTATTCAAAAAAAATTAGACAAATTAGATACTTTTTTTGACCGTATCCAAAGCGGCGAGGTCTATTTGCGATTAGACAAAGGAGAACATAGTGGCAAAAACAAAGTCGTAGAAGTAAAAATTGCGATGCCAGGCACTACCATTTTTGCAAAAGAACAAAGTGAATCTTTTGAGGCTGCCACAGACGAAGTAGTAGAATCCCTAAAACAACAAATCAAAAAATATAAAGACAAGACACAAACTAAAGTCTAAAATAATTTTACTAAATTTCAAAACTCAAGAACTTGTAGTTGAAAAATTACAAGTTTTTGAGTTTTTTTAGCATAAAATTTGACTTTTACAGACTATTTAGTAGATTTGGTTTTTTGAAATATAAAAATGTAACTTGTATTCTAATTGTACTTTATAAATAATACTTTCATGTTAAACATTGTTTTGTTTGGACCTCCAGGTGCAGGAAAAGGCACACAAAGCCAAAAGCTTATCGACCAATATAATCTGATTCATCTTTCTACAGGTGATTTATTACGTTCACAAATTACAAACAAGACAGAACTTGGGCTAAAAGCACAAGAATTTATGAATAAAGGGGAGCTTGTGCCTGATGCAGTGGTAATTGGTATGATTGACGACAAAATTAAGGAAAATAAAAACGCAGCAGGTTTTATTTTTGATGGTTTTCCTCGTACTGTGGCTCAAGCTGATGCTTTAGATAAAATGTTGCAAGATAATAAAACGTCTATTTCGGGTATGATTGCCTTAGAAGTAGATGAACAAGAATTGACCAAACGTATTTTGTTGCGTGGTGAAACTTCTGGTAGAGCAGATGACCAAAACGAAGAGTTGGTGCAAAAAAGAGTGAGTGAATATAATTCTAAAACAAAACCTGTGGCAGATTTTTATGCTTCACAAAACAAATTTGTATCTATTTATGGAATTGGAGAAATAGAAGAAATTTTTGCCAAAATATGTGCAGCAGCAGATAAATTGCCAAAATAGTTGTTATTTAACGTGAACTACGGATACCGTATATTCGCCTTTAGGCGAATGAGTCAGGTAAATTGAAAGAAAAATAGTAATTATTTCTCAAAATTTGTGAATTTATAACCAAGTTCATTTTTATCCTTACA
>JBIKRY010000092.1:0-15269 GCA_044348925.1 Bernardetiaceae bacterium | reverse complement strand
TACATTTCATTCGCTTAGGCAGCCCCGCCTAAAGGCGAATATACGGTTGCTACGCAACTTATTTATTATATATTTTACTTGTAACTTCTTGATTATCAATAAAGTAATCCGTAGTTCACGTTAAATTATTGATAATCAAATATTTAGATAAATTAGAACTTACCATGAAAAACTTACAACTACTTACATACCTCCTATTTTTGTCTTACAAAAGTATATTTGTCTTTGAAAAATATCTTATTTTTTTGCTTAATTTGGGTAGTAGCATTTAAAATAAATGCCCAAAATTTATCTAATCAGCGTTGTAAAACCTTGAAAATTAATCATTTAGAAATAAAAAATATTTTTGACTTAGACACACTTAGTATTATTCCAGAAAGTATTAGTCTTCAAAATTCTGTATTATTTACTATTCAATATGATATTACTACTAACCAAATTACGATTATTCAAAAAAGTACTTCTCCAAAAATTACCTTTCCAATAGATTTAATTATTTGTTATCGTGTATTTCCTTTTTTATTTAGCAAAGTTTATGCAAAACGTAGCCAGCTTAAATACGATTCGGGACAATATAGCCAAAATATAGCCTTAAAATATGCCAAAGAAAAGCCCGACCAACGAGCCGAATTATTTAAAAGCAACAAACTCGCAAAAAATGGTAGCATCACCAGAGGCATTTCACTTGGCAACCGACAAGATGTTTTTGTAAATTCTGCCCTCAATTTACAAGTAGATGGGCAAATTTCAGACGATATTCATCTCACAGCAGTCCTTTCTGACCAAAATGTACCTTTTCAACCCGAAGGAAACACGCAGAGATTACAAGAATTTGACCGAATTTTTATCAAACTTGCCCATAAATATGCTACACTATCCGCAGGGGATATTGTATTTCAAAATCGCAATTCTCACTTTTTAAAGTTTTATAAAAATGTGTTGGGAGGAATGGTAGAAATAAAAACTACAAAAAAAACCGAAATTCCCAAAGGGGTAGATTTAGCTCCCCCTTCGGGGGGTGGGGGGCTTACCCCTTCGGGAGTTGGCGTTTTTGGCTTTTCGATTGCTAAAGGACGTTTCAATTCGCAACTTATAGAAGTACAAGAAGGCGTGCAAGGTGCGTATAGGTTGCGAGGTGTGAATGGCGAAAGATTTATTATTGTGATGGCAAATTCCGAAAGAATTTTTTTAGACGGTCGGCTACTGACACGAGGTTTTAATTATGATTATGTAATAGATTATAATACTGCGGAAATTACGTTTACTAATACGATTGTAATTACAAAATATTCGAGAGTTAGAGCAGATTTTGAGTATTCTGTTCAAAATTATAGTCGTAGTATTTGGATACTTTCGGGAGAAACGCAAGTAAAAAAGTGGAATTTTTTGGGAAATTTTTATCGAGAAAAAGATGATGAAGCAAATCCATTGTTGCAAACACTGACCGCAGACGACTTAAAATTATTGCGAAATTCCACAGATACTACTACTACAGTTTTTGCAAATGGGGCTGTTTTTGTCAAAGATTTTCAAAAAGATAGGGTGTTATATTACAAACAAGATACCATTATTGAAAACAAAATTTACCAAATTTTTAAACGTGCCGACAAACAATATGATAGTTTGTTTTCGGTAGTTTTTTCGGAGGTGGGTTTTGGCAAAGGAGATTATCTCGTGGGAAATCCAACCTCCAATGGCAGAACTTACCAATTTGTAGCACCTAAAAATGGTGTGCCACAAGGCAATTTTGCACCCATTAGGTTACTAATTCCACCAAATCAAAAGCAAATGATGACTTTTGCAAGCAATTATCAACTTACAAAAAGCACAAATATTTTTGTAGAAACAGCTTTTAGTAACAATAATCGGAATTTATTTGCAGAAAACCGCAGTAAGGAAGTAAATGGCAATGCAGTAAAAATTGGAATTATTAGACAAGCACAGGCAAAAAACTTATTATCTTATGGTTTTGATTACGAATATGACAACGCCTATTTTAGTCCGATTGATAGGTTTCGATATGTGGAATTTGACAGAGATTGGGGGGCAAGCAACACGACACAAAAACAAGTAGATGACCATATTTTTAATGCACAAATTCGATTACAAAAAGATATACATAATTTTTTGCAACTCAAACATAGTCGTAGATACAGAGGTACAGATATTAACGGTTTTCAACAAAATGCAGACATTTCTAAATCTTTTGGAAAATTATATACACAGTTTAACTTTTTTTTGTTGCAAAATGAACAAGCAACAAGAAATATAGATTGGTTACGATTTGGAAGTAATATTTATTACAAATTTGCAAAAATTGTAACAGGCTATCAGTATAATTTGGATAGAAATACGGTCAAAAAAATACATTCGGATAGTGTCATTACGACTGCCATGCATTTTACAGAACATAAAATTTATGCCAAAAGTGGAGATAGTTCCAAATGGATTTATCAAACAGATTTTGCTTTGCGAACAGATAAAAGTCCATTAGTAGGAGTTTTATTGGATAATACCCACGCACAAACTTTGAATATTGGCATACGAAAACAAGAAGGTGCAAAGTTATTTAATTTGGTTTTTACTTATCGTACTTTGGAAAATTTGCAGGCAGATACGAGCAAAAAAATAACAAAACTCGAAGAAACTGTTATGGGACGAATAGACTGGAATAGAAGTTTTTTGAGAGATATTATAAAATCTGAATTGACTTTGGCAACTGCCACTGCAAGAGAATTGAAACGTGAATTTCGTTTTATTCTCGTCAATACAGGCACAGGTACGCATACATGGCGTGATGACAATAAAAATGGCTTGCAAGAGTTAAATGAATTTTATTTGGCAATTAATCCTGATGAAAAAAATTATATTAAAATTTTTACGCCAACAGACGAATATATCCCTGCTTTTAGCAATAACTTGACTTATCGGTTACAGATTACATTGCCAAAAAAATGGTTGGAAAGAGGAAAAATTTTAAATATTTTAGGCAAATTAAGTGCAAATGTTTCGTGGGCAGTAACTAAAAAAATTACAGAAAATAATTTTATTAGTCGTTTTTTGCCATTTTCGAGTTTGTCTAATGATAAGTTTTTGCAGTCCAAACAAGATGTTTTTCGGGCTACAGTTTTTTATAACCGTACTTCTCCTGCCTTTGGTTTGGAATTTGGCTACTTAAATTCGGCACAAAAACAGTTGCTAACCAATGGTTTTGAAAGTCGAAGTACACAGGAATTACAAGCTGCTATTAGACGTAATATTGGTACAAAATTTAACGTAAAATTGCTACTTTTAGCAGACCAAAAACAGAATTTATCGGATTTTTTGGAAAACAGAAATTACTTGATTGCTGCATGGCAAGTCAAACCAGAAATTGCTTATCAACCTTCTCAAGCCTTTCGAATTACAAGTAATTACTTATTGCACAACAAACAAAATATTTTTAAAAGTACAAATACAGAAACGGCTATTTTACATGAATTTGCAACAGAAATTCGTTGGGCAGAGGCAGTCAAACGGACAGTTTCAGCACGTTTTAGATTTGTAACGATTGATTTTTCGGGAGATGCTAATTCGCCTGTTGGCTACGAAATGTTAGAGGCTTTGCAACGTGGTATCAACCTTACTTGGAGTGTAAATTGGCAACAACGGCTTTCTAATGGCTTGCAATTAACTTTTATTTATGATGGCAGAAAATCTGAAAATCAAGCCGTTGCCCATGTGGGAAGGGTGCAGGTTACGGCTTTATTTTAACATGAACTAAGGAAAGAAAGTATTGCAGATTCGCCTAAAGGCGAATATACGGTTGCTACGCAAATTAAATTAGTCAATCTATTAATATTATAACCAATCTATATTTAATTTTTGTACAGCAATAATTCCACTCAATACTACCCCTGGTATTCCTTGTCCTGGGTAAGTGGTATCTCCACAAATATATGCTTTGTGTCCGTCAACACGTGCATCATTCATCTGCCAAGGTTTTATAGCAAAATATTGCGGATAACCTCCTACAAAACCGAACTTTCGTTTTGTCCATTTTTCCCAAGCCATAGCTTCTGATGAATGGTAATAAACAACATTTTTTCGATACAATAATTGGTGTTTTTCCAAAGTTTCGAATACAAAATCTTCTGCTATTCTCTTATCAAAATTGTTTTGTGCAGCAGGGTTATGTATATGTGTGCTGATAGATGCCACTCGCAAGTCTGCTTTGTCGCTGCGACTTGCATCATTGGCGTGGCTTACACTCATAAAAATACTTTTCGAATTGGTTTGGGGCATCTGCGAAGGCAAAATAATTTGGTGGTGCAAACTTTCAAATTCCTTCTCTGTACTAAAACCAATTCCCATCTGAAAAGCTGAATTTAATTTTTCGGAAGGCAAAATCGTAGGTAATTTTTTAAGTTGTTTCATTCGTTTGTCCCGATAAATTTCCAATAAATTATTGACAGGAATACCCGAAATCAAGTATTTTGCTTGGTAAGTAATAGGAGTTTGTAATTTTTCGGTGCAATGTAAAGTAAAAATTTCGTTGGCAAAATCAATTTTATTTACTGCATTTCGCAATAGCACTTTAGAACCTTGTTTTGTGATATATTCTATGAGAGGATTTACCAAATTAATTAACCCACCATTTACATAATAATTTCCAAAATTTGTATAACATAAAGCCGTTGCACCAAATAAAACATTTACTTCGGCAATAGAATTTTGGGCAGTGATTAAAAGTTGTTCATCGAGATAAGCAATAAAAAGTTGATTATCTAACAAATCAAATTTTTCCAGCAGTTTTCGCATCGACATCAAGGAGTATGCACCATAACGAAATTGCGAAAAAGAAACATTTTTTAAGGTATGCCAAAAATCAGTCAATGTTGTTGGTGGAAAAGCCGTTTGTTTTAACGAAGTCTGCCATACAAATTGGCTAATTGTATAACAAAATTCCCAAAATTGGCGTTGATTTTTTGCCCCAAATTTTCTTTCTGCCTCCGCAATCCACTGTTCTATATTTTGATATTTGTGGATAATTTCGCCATTTGGCAAATATACTTGCATAGGCAATTCGAGGGGAATAGCTTGCAAATCTATACCAATTTCGTCTAACAAATACCGCAAAGGCATTTTATCGTCTAAACCTACTAAGGTAGTTGCACCTGCCTCAAACACAAAACCTTTTCGCCAATAAGAACTTGTGCAACCACCAGGGAGATAATTTTGCTCTAAAACAAGTACATTTTTGCCTTGTTTTGCCAATAGACAAGCTGCTGTTAAACTTCCTAAACCACTTCCTAAAATGGCAACATCATAAAGCATTTTTTGATAGATTTATATTGAAAATTAATACTTTCCAAGTCTTAAAAACTTGGAAAGTTTAAAAATGGCACTCCTATTGAAATATTATTTTATTCTTTGATAATTTTTTTAATTGCTTTTACTTTTCCATCTGTAATTTCGACCATATATACCCCTGTTTTTAGGTTTTGTAAGTCTATTTGTAAAGTTGGACTAAGGTTTTGTTTCCAAGTTTGGCGGTTGGTAACTTCTCTGCCTGCCATGTCAAATACTTTTACCAAAAAACTACTTCCTATCGGGTTATCTGTTCTAATTTTGAAAATACCATCTTTTGAAGGATTTGGAAAAACCTGTATAGTTTGGCTAAAAATTTCGTCTTCGGTTGCTGTAGGTACACTTGGCACAAATCTTTGTATTTTCCACGTTGATAGTCCTGTTTCGGGTTTTGCCAATGGTACAGAGGTCAATAAATGCCATTCGCCTGCTTTCATTGCCAATCTTTCGGTTGTTTGTTTTATATTAATGGTATCTCCAGTAAAATAATCGTACCAAATGCCTGTTGTAGGGGTTCTGACTTCAAATTCGGGCATATCATAGACCGAAAAATTACCTATCAAATGAACATTCATCGTACTATGTGTAATGGTCATGCGTTTTTCAAAACCACTATTCAAGTCCAAATTAACTTTGCTTACGTCAAGAGTTCGAAATGCTTCTTGTTGGCGTAATTTGATAAGTGCTTGATAGGTTTTGTATAAACTCAAACGGTTTGGGTCTGTAAAGTAATTCCAACGTACAGGTTTTCGTCCTACTCTGCCATTTTCATTGATGCTGACATCATAGCCTAATTCCCCAAATTGCCAAATCATTTTTGCTCCTGGAATAGCAAAGAAAAATGCTGCTGCTTGTTTCATTCTCTCCAAAGCCGTATTTAAAGTTCTCACATTGTAGCCATTATCTCCAGAAGCACCATTTTGTAGGGCATTAAACATCAGCCTTTCTTCGTCATGACTTTCCATGTAGGACAAAACTCCTGCCTGATTCCAAGTTCTTGTTCCATAATATGTCCAATTTAGGCTGGAACTTCGTCCTGCGGTGGCATTTTTGTAATCTCCGTTTAGATTTCCCCAAAAAATCATTCCATTTTTATATTCGCCTAATTCTTTTTCCTCTACATTGTCGCCTAAATGTTCCAAAATTACATAAGTGCTTGCATCTTTTGCCCATATTTCGTCTGCAATTCGTTTCCAAATAGCAATTCTACTTGCATCGGGTGCTGACCATAGATTTACTTCGTTTGGTTGTCCTACGCTTATTTTTTGGGTAAAACCTTTCGACAAATCAAAACGGTATCCATCTACTTTGTACTCTTGTACCCAATATTCGTTTACTCTTTTTACAAAATCTTTTGTCCACTGCGATTCATGGTTAAAATCGTAAAATACGCTAAATGGGTGTGTTGCAGTTTGGTTAAACCAAGGATTGTTGGCAGTTGGTTGTCCTTTTGCCATATCAAAATACATTTGCACCATAGGAAAAGCCCTATCAGCTTGATTTAAAACCATATCTATTACCACTGCCATACCCATTTCGTGGGCTTTGTCTATAAATTCTTTTAGGTCTGTATCTGTTCCGTAATATTTGTCGGGCGAAAAATAAAAAGTAGGATTATAGCCCCAACTATCATTTCCCGAAAATTCATTTACAGGCATCAATTCTATTACATTTGCACCCAAATCTTTGATATATTGTAATCTTGCGGTAGCTGCTTTGATGGTGCTTTCTGGCGTAAAATCTCTAAAAAGCAACTCATAGACTACCATATCACGTTTTTCGGGCTTTTTGAAATTGGTAATTTTCCAATTATAGGCGGGTTTTGCGGTTTGTAAGATACTTACATAACCTAAAGGCACATTTGTTGGGAATGTTTTGAGATTTGGGTAACGGGTAATGTTATTTTCATTAATAAATTTATCATTCCAACCATCTAAAACTTTTTCGGAATATGGGTCATTGGTGCGAATTTCGCCATCTACAAAATATTGAAAAGCATACTCTTGTCCTGCCACTAAGTTGTTGATTTGCAACCAATACCGATTACCATCAGGCGTTTTTTTCATAAATGAATTTGCCGAATATTGCCAATTATTAAACTCTCCAATCACATAGACAAATTTTTTGAGAGGTGCTGCCAATACCAAAATAGCTGTAGTATTGTTGAGATAATTGATGCCATCTTGTACGCCTACAGGCAATGCTTCGGTAATTTGTGTGGGATTGAGTACATATTTTATGGTATCTGTAACCGTTTGTGTGCCGTTGCTACTCACAAAACGCAGAAACCCCGCCCCAACTGTAGAAATTTTAAAACTTTGTGTAATATTGGTAATATTGCTAAGGTCGGCAAGTTTGGTTGTATTGTCAAAAATAGAAACATTGGCTGCTTGCGAAATATCTACATTGATGTCTAAAGTATTGCCTTGCGTAATAAAAACGGGATTTACACCAATGATTGGAGATTTGAAAGTCAAGCCCAAGCCTGTAGGTTTCAAATCTACAAAAATATCTGCTCCATTGTTTTTACCTTCTTTTGTTCCATCGGCATTACGAAAAACCATAGCCAAACGAAAAATACGTTTGTCTGTTGTAATTCCTGTATAATAGCTACGTGGATTGATTTTGATTTGCCATTTGTTGCTACCAAGCGAAGTCATTTTGCCAATGCCATCATCTTTTCCCCAGTTGCCAACTACATTTGACCAATCGGTGCTGGTCTGTGAGGCTAAAATAACTCCCGAATGTATATACACAGAACTTGCCCCAACAAGTCCACCATTTCCTTGCGTAGCATCATATACGAGGGTAATTTCTTCGCTATCTGTGGGATTTGCGGGAGTTGTGCTTACTATTTGTGCTGTTGCAGACCACGAAAAGCCAAGAACAGTCAAAATAGTTGTAAATAGTTGTTTGAAATACGTTTTCAGTTTCATATTAAATGATAGATAAATGTAAATGTGTGTGTAAAGTAAAAATAATTTATGAATTTTAAAATGTATTTGCAAAATTAATTAAATTATCAATTTGGGTTTTGGAAATGCAAATAAAAACCTACGTAAAATAGTTTTTTTACATAGGTTTTTTATTTATTTGTATATTCGACTTAAGGCGAATAAAAGTGTGGTTCGAAGCACAATAGTCCAAATTTCGTAGGCATGTACCGCACCCTTTAGGGTGCAAGGTCGTTGCAAAATTGCACGAATACCTACAAAATATTACGAATAGTAGAAATTTTACCAAGTTTACTTTGCAAATTTATCAAAAACCTTGCACCCTAAAGGGTGCAGTACATTCTACACAAGTTACATTACTTATTTGCAAACAATAATCCTATACCAAAAGTCAAGACAAAAAGTAGCGTAGTTAGTGCCATTTGTTTGAGATAAGGGTCTAATTGTTTAGGATTTGTATTGTTTTTTACAGCCACAAAATTACGAATACATAAAGGCAAGCAAAGCAAAAATAGTAATTGTATTGGGTGATGCCATTGATAAAAAGTATATATTAAGGCGGAAGAAATGCCCACCAATAAAAGCAAAAAATGATAATATACAGCTTTTTGGCGACCTAATCGTACAGGAATAGAAAATTTGCCTGCTTGATAATCCGATTCTATATCTCGTATATTGTTGATATTCAGCACAGCTACAGAAAAGACACCACAACTTGTGGCAGGCAGTAGCAAGTCCCACGAAAAACTTTTGGTATGCAAAAAATAAGAACCTATTACCCCAACCAAACCAAAAAATAACCATACCGAAATATCTCCCAAACCCGCATAACCGTATGGTTTTGCCCCTGCGGTATAGGTAATGGCTGCTATAATGGCAAGAATACCAAGCCCCAAAAAACCGAAAAATAAAGTTAAATGATTGCCTAATGCTACCCACAACAAACTCAAACCACTTGCCAAAGAAAGTATCGTAAAAAGTAACATAGCTTTTTTCATATTTTCCGCAGAAATAAGACCTGCTTGCACAGCTCGTTGAGGTCCTTGCCTGTCTTTGTTATCTGCACCATTTTGCGAATCTCCATAATCATTTGCCAAATTAGATAATATTTGCAAAAGTACCGTAGTCAAAATACAAAGCAAAAACACCGATAATTGAAATTTATTTTGGTGGATTTGGTGAAAAGCAGCCAAAAAACTCCCCATCAAAATACTTGATAAGGCTAAAGGCAAAGTACGAAGTCGGAAGGCAGAAAGCCAAGCTGAAAAAATAGTCATTGTCTATCAATAAATTTAGTCTATAAATAAATTTTCCAAATATAGACAAACAGTCTTTTATTTTCACTAAATTTGTGTAGTAATTATGTTTTTAGGAGTTGAAAAGTTTTAAATTTTGAGCCTAAAAATGTATAAAAATAAGTGCATTTTCGCAAAATGTTACTTAAACTTTATAAATCGTTATTAAATAAAAATTGCCGATGAATTTTGTTGCTTTAGATTTTGAAACTGCCAATTCTGCTCGTACAAGTGCCTGTGCATTGGCTATTGTGGTGGTGGAAAATAGCAAAATTGTAGAACAAAAATCATGGCTTATCAAACCAAGTCCATTTGTGTTTGAATTTTCGTGGTTGCATGGCATTACAGCATTAGATACGAAAGCAGCACCAACTTTTTCGGCTCTTTGGCAGGAAATAGCAGAAATGATAGATTTTCAAACGGTAATAGCCCACAATGCAAGTTTTGATATGGGAGTTTTGAAGGCATTAGCAAAATTACACGAACTTGCCGAGCCTAAAGTAAATTATTTGTGTAGCCTACAAATTGCCAAAAGAACGTGGAAAGGATTGCCAAAATATAACTTACAAGCATTATCCGACAAATTTCAAATTCCCTTACAACACCATAATGCCTTGAGTGATACTATAGCCTGTGCAAAAATAATCTTGGAAGCACAGCAAAGTCTGCAAGTACAATCTATAGAAGAACTTTGTAAATCCTTGAGTATTAAACCTAAAAAATTAGAATTCTAAAAGCTATGTAACCTATTTTTTTGATTTACCTATGAAAAATATTTTTAGAATTAACTTTGATACAAATAGAGTATTTGGTCTTGATATCTTAAGGGCATTAGCTATTTTATTTGTAGTTGTTGAACATGGGAGATTTCTTCTTCCAATTACATGGAGAAGAATAAGCTATTTGTTTGATGGTGTTCCTATCTTTTTTGTTCTTAGTGGATTTCTGATTGGAGGTATTCTTATCAAAATAATAGATAAAAACGGCATCAATAAGGAAATACTCTTAAATTTTTGGATAAGAAGATGGTTTAGAACATTACCTACTTATTTTCTAATCCTTTTGATACTATGTTTTTTACATCTATTATTTATCCCAAACTTTACTTTTCAAAGTGTCTATAAATATTTTATTTTTTCACAAAATGTATTTCAAAAACATCCCACAGAATTTTTTCCAGAAGCTTGGAGTTTGAGTATAGAAGAATGGTTTTATTTAATAGTTCCCATACTGATTGGTATGTTTACACTGCTCAAAATGACACCTAAAAAGAGTATTTTGACTACATCTATCCTACTTATTCTTGTAATCACATTAATTAGGTATTATAGATATACAACAATGACCTTTGTTAGTATTGATGATTGGGATTTGCTATTAAGAAAACAAGTTATAACGAGGTTAGATAGTCTAATGTTTGGCGTTATTGGAGCATACATTTATTTTTACCATAGTGCTATATGGTTAAAGTTTAAAAAACCTTTATTATTATTTGGTATTTTCTTATTCCTATTTTCTAGATTTATTATTCCAAGAATATTTCAAATTGATAGTTTATTTTTTACAGTATTTAGTTTTAGCATTATTTCTATTGCTACTCTTTCCTTATTGCCTTATTTAAGCACCATGAAAACAGGAAAAGGTTTTTTTTATAAATCTATCACTTACATAAGTTTAATTTCATATTCTATGTATTTATTGAATTTATCTATTCTACAATATTGGATACTAAACAAAATACCTTGGCATTATCTTACTACAAATGAAAATATTATTTCTATTACTAACTATATACTTTATTGGACTTTATTGATTCTTTTTTCCATCTTGCTTTATAAATACTTTGAAATTCCAATGACAAAACTTAGAGATAATAAGAAACTACAAACTAAGCAATTTAAGAGTTAAGGAAGGATATTTTTTTGATTGGCTGTTAAATAATTTATTGGCATAATTTCCTACAGTTTATATTACACAAAGATACAAAAAAGAATAGCTAAAAAGAAAGTTTGGCAGGGCTGGTCGGCACTCCGATTTTTTGCCCTGCCAATAGTTATTTAATTAACATGAACTACGGATTAAAAGCCTATATTATAAAGCTATTTAATTAGGTTTATGATAAAATAATTTAGCTGTTTTGTCATTCTGAGCGTAGCGAAGAATCTGAATTATTGTAATGCTACAAGATAACGTCAGATTCTTCGCTAAGCTCAGAATGACAAATTTAAAATATCTGCATCTAATTATAGCTTATCATATATAGCATCTTCCTCTGTGTAGCCCGCCAAAAACTGTGCAGTTGTAGCATTTGCCCACGTTTGCTGCTCCTGTGCAACTTCGTCTATTAAGACAATAATACGGACTTGTGTATGAGGCATAAAAACATTCCAATAAGCTGAGGGAATATTTATTTGTTGGTTTTCTATGGTAGTCGTAAATTCTATGGCTTGCATAATTTCCTACAGTTTATATTACACAAAGATACAAAAAACAGTAATAAGCTACTCTCAATTTAACTTACTATTTTTTTGTATCTCCATTTGTTTTTTAAAATCTTCGGTACTAATAACATTCACTTTTGGAAAAGGAATATCTGCCAAAATTTTAAAATGTTTATCTTCTGTTACAATAAAATGTGCATTAGCTGCAATAGCACAATCAACAAATTTATTATCATCAATATCCGTTTTTATCAATTCCCAACGGTAATATCGAGTAATAAACGTGGTATTTACCGCATTTTCTATCAACTGCAAAGCCAAAGATGCAAATTCTTCGCCTGAATGTCTTTTGAGTATTTCTTCATATTCTGCTAAAATTTCCGTTGTAACGCACAAAGTAAATTCTTCGTTAAGAAAACTATCAAACAGCCAACGAAAAGCAGAACGTGGCGAAATACAAACCAATAAAACATTAGTATCTAATACAATTCGCATTTTATGATTTGTAAGGAGTACGTAAATGAGTATGTAATAAAGTTTCCATATCTTGATTAGTCAAGCCTTTTTCTTCCCAAACCTTGTCGGCAAGTAAACTTAATTTTTCGGCTAAATATTTGGTTATCAACCTTTTAATAGCTTTTAAATCTTCTTCGGATATGTCCCGATTAAATAGATTTAATAACTCTAATTGCATATTTGAAAATTGTGGATTTTGCATAATTTCCTACGGTTTTATTACTCAAAGATACAAAAAAGAATAGAAATTAAGATTTTAAAATATTTTTTTACGTTGGCATTTTTTTACGTTGGCAACGGTCGAGACGGGGCTGCCTAAGTCTTGACAATCGTAAAAAAAATATACCTTTCAATTTTTTACGCTTGTCAAGGCTTATCAGCCATTGCCAACGTAAAAAATAAATCGTAAAAAAATAACCTCCTACCCTTTTATACCGAGAGTACGGTATTGGCTAACTCTAAGCACAAATGAGGGAACTTTTATTAAGCATTTACCATCAAAAAATCAATCGTACGTTTTTCCATATCCGTACCTTTTACGCGTACTTGCACCGTATCTCCCAAACGGTACACATTGCGATAACGTCTTCCAACTACAGCATATTCTTTTTCTCTAAATTCGTAGTAATCATCTGCCAAATCTGCCAAACGAATCATACCCTCACAACCACCATTTAGCACTTCTACATACAATCCCCATTCTGTTACCCCCGAAATAATACCTGTCAATTCCTTATTTTTCATGGTATTCATAAATTCTACCTGTTTGTATTTGATAGAGGCTCTTTCGGCATCTGCTGCTTTTTTCTCCATCGTAGAACTATGTTTACATTTGGTTTCGTAATTTATTTTGTCCACACTTTCATTGCCTTCTAAATAATGTTGCAACAAACGATGCACCATTACATCAGGATAACGGCGAATAGGTGAGGTAAAATGTGTGTAATGCGGAAACGCCAAACCAAAATGTTGTTTGGGTTCGGTAGTATAAACTGCTTTTGCCATTGCACGCATTGCCAAAGTTTGCAATACATTTTGTTCGGGTTTTCCTTCAATCGTGCTGGAAAGTGTGTTGAGTGATTTTGACAAATTATCTTCACTCAAATCTACAGTATGCCCAAATTGCTTGGCAAAAGTAGCCAAATTTTGTAATTTTTCCTCGTTTGGCTCGTCATGCACCCGATAAACCATTGTCAAAATATTTTTACCTTTTTTCTTTTTAAATACATATTCGGCTACTAATTTGTTTGCCAACAACATATATTCCTCGATGAGTTTGTTGGAATCTTTGCGAACTTTTGGAATAACTGCCAAAGGTTTCCCTTTCTCGTCTAACTTAAATTTTACTTCCACACTTTCAAAAGCTATAGCACCAGCTTTAAATCTTTTGTTGCGAATTTTTACTGCTAAGTTTTGTAACAACAAAATTTCTTTTGCAAAATCTCCTTCGCCTGTTTCTATTACCGTCTGTGCTTCTTCGTATGTGAAACGTCTATTAGAATTAATGATAGTTTTGCCAAACCATTGATTGACGATAGTAGCTCTTTCATTGAGTTCAAAAACTGCCGAAAACGTAAGTTTGTCTTCGTTTGGTCTTAAGGAACAAATGTGATTGGAAAGTTTTTCGGGCAACATAGGCACTACTCTATCTACCAAATATACCGAAGTAGCACGTTTTTGGGCTTCTTGGTCGAGAAATGTGTCTGGTTCTACATAATGCGACACATCTGCAATATGTACCCCAATTTCCCAATTTCCATTTTCTAATTGTTCTACCGACAAGGCATCATCAAAATCTTTGGCATCTTCGGGGTCTATGGTAAAGGTAGTTATCCCACGAAAATCTCTACGTCTGCGAATTTCGGTGGCAGAAATAGTTTCAGAAATTGTATTTGCTTGCGTATCCACCACTTCAGGAAATTCCATTGGCAGTCCATATTCTGCCATAATAGCATTAATTTCGGCATTATTATCTCCTGCTTTTCCTAATACTTTTTTGATAATTCCTGTAGGGTTTTTGTCGTCTGCTTTCCAATTTTTAATTTCAGCCAATACTTTATCTCCATTTTTTGCCCCATTCAAAAAATCAAAAGGAATAAAAATATCGAAAAACATTTTCTTGTTGTCGGCTATCACAAAGGCAAAACGGCTTGAAATATCCATTCTACCTGCAAATTCGGTTCTTGCACGTTGCAAAATTTCTACCACTTCCCCTTCCAAACGGTTGTCTTTGGTAAATTTATGTAATTTGATTTTTACAATATCGTCATGCAAAGCCTGCCCCAATCTGCGACTATTTACCCAAACATCTTTCTCAAAACCTTCACAAATAATGTAAGCAAATTCGCGACTTACATAATCTACTCTACCTGTAGCATATTGCACTTCGCTATTACTTTGATACACTCCATCATCTACCTTTTTAATCAGATTTCTTTTCAAAAAATGACTTAACAAGGCTTCTACTTGCAAAATTTCCTTATTTTTCAGTCCTACTCTTTTCGAAAGACTACGAGCTGTAAAAAATTTATCGGGACTGCCATCTATAATCTCAATAAGTAGTTTTTGTATATCTTGCCAATCTATTTTGTTACTTTTAGATTTGTCTTTTTTATGCTTTTTTTGTTTTTCTTTAGACTTTTGTGTATGCTTACTTCCGTCTTTGTTTGGTATTTTATCTGTCATACTATTTTTTATTATTTTAGTTTTGTAAT
>JBIKRY010000356.1:0-4365 GCA_044348925.1 Bernardetiaceae bacterium | reverse complement strand
CACTCAATAGTTTGTCTAATTGTGTTTGATAACGGTCTGTGATTCTATCTACCTGCACCACAAAACAATCATGAGTCAATTTTTCTACAAACTCACTTTTTTGCAATAAAGTAGTTTTGTTGATAAGGTCTATGTAATTACGTGCTACGCTAATACAAGGACTTTCTATTTCGGGCAATTTGAAACCTAAAATATAGATAGTAGTAATAGGCAAAACTATATTTTCGTTATTAATTTTATCCTCTTTTTTATACTGTTCTGCCAAATAATTTCTAAAACGCATCAAATCAATAGGATTTTTTGCTTTTTGAATTTCTATCAAGACTTTTTTATATTCGCCTGTATCTGTTTTGATAGTGGCAATAAAATCAAGACGATAGACCCAAATAGAAAATCTTTCTCTTATTCGTTCTTCTGCCTCTTGAATACCTTTGGTAGTTTCTAATTCTCCTTTGTATGTGTATTCTTGTGGTTTTATCTCAATATTTTCAACTGTCTGCTCTAAAAGTGTACTAATGAAAAATTTAGCCACCTTCTCATTTTCCATTAATCTTTTAAAAACCACATCATAAATAGGGTTTGCAATAATCATTTTATTTTGAGTTTAGGTGAAGTATCTACAAAGATAAGTATTTTTTCATGATATGTATGCTGGTTTTGTCTTAAAACGGCAGGCAACTGATATACACAGTGTAGGTAATGTAAGTTTCGTAATACTACTTAGCTTCAGCGACGCAGTATTACGAAACTTACATTACGTAAATGCCTATTCCACCAATAATTTGCCTGTATAATTTTGCTTATTGGTTTCCAAATGCAAAATATACATTCCTTTAGGCAAAGTAGAAATATCTATTTTAGGATTTGCGTCTGCATTAATTTTTTCAGTTTTTAGCACCTGTCCTAACATATTAGAGATTTGTAAAGTCCCATTCTGCCAAGTGTTTTCGGTTTCTATTTGTACAAATGTTTTTGCAGGGTTTGGATAAAAACGCAAAGGTTTCGCAGTTTTGTCGTCCCGTATTCCTAATGGAGTTTGTGAAACAGGTATTTCTCCTGACCAAATACCACGTCCATGTGTTGCAACTACAATTTGATTATCTACGATTTTCATTCCCCAAACTGCTACAGCAGGAAAATTATCGTATAATTTCCAAGTTGCCCCTTCATCTAAACTTTCAAAAATTCCTATTTCTGTTCCTGCCCATATTTTTTTGGTATTTCGTGGGAATACTAACAGAGAATATACCGAAACATCAGGAAATCCATTACTACTTTTGCTATTTACCGTTGCAAATCCTGTAATATCTTGCCAAGTTCTGCCCAAATCTTTAGTTCTTAATATTTTTGGACGACCTGCAATCGAGAAAATAGCAAAAGCTGTATTAGCTTCGGTTGGGTGCGTAGCAAAGCCCGAAATTCCACCCATTGGAAAATCTGTTGTAGCACCTGCAACTCTATAATTTTCGGTAGCATTAAAACTATCACCATTTGTAACGGAAACGCAAAGTCGGCTAAAGTTACTCATTCCACCACCTGCCCATACAATTTGCGGATTTGCATCAGATACTCTTACCATCAATGGGGATAAAGTAGGGGTTTCTGTTGCTGAACTTCTACGAAATGGGAAAGTTTCGGGCATCGTAATTGGTCGCCAAGAAGTTGCAAAATCTGTACTTTTCCAAACTCCCGAACTACCAACCATAAATACAGTTTCGGGATTTCGTGGCGAATAGCCTATTCGAGTAATAAAACCTGCTTTATCTTTTCCTTTGTCGGTCATACCTGAAGTAGCAACGCTAAAATTTATGCCGCCATTTCGTGAAATATATAGGTCATTATATTGTGCTGTTGTAAGCATACGGTTAGGCGTAGTTGCATTGTAGGCTACCTCAAAACCATCTCCGCCTGTTGCTTTGGTGTAAGACGTAGCAGCATTAGGCACAAGTCCCGCAGGCGAATACCAACAACCATTGTCTTGAGCACCCGCCAAGTATTGTTCTGTTCCTTTGGCTTTGTCTGCCCCATAACATTGCATGGTATTATAATTGTCCCCTAATTGTTCAAAATTGACTCCACCATCTTTAGAAATCGACATTCCACCGTCAGTAGTAATAATGATACGCACAAAATTGGAGGTTGGTATGAATGTAATACTATGATGGTCTGCGTGTACTACATCTGGTCCATTTCGTTTACCAAATTCTCCGTATGCGTCTGTAATATTAGTTGTAGCACTATTGCGGAAAGTAGGCACGCCATACTTGATTTTTAGCGTAGAGTTTGGCAAATTGTTTGGTATCCATTTTGCACCTGTGCTAAGCATAGGCCAAAACGAATAAATTGTTTGGACTTCGTGTCCACCATTTTTTGTGATTTCGGGGCTTGGTTTGCTTGCATCATATGGGATTGCATGCACATACACATATTCACGAGCCAAATCATTATCATTTCTTTCTTCTAATTCAAAAACGCCATTTCGTCTTTGGTCTCGAAACGAAAGCATTACTTGTTTGTTGGTGCTAACGTCCCATGCTTGAAATGGCACATCTACATAATCTTGGTAGGTATAACTCGAAGCTGGCACGCCTGAAGTAGCACCTTGAGGGACAAGGAAACGGTGTGCTTTTTGGCTAATTCCTTGCCCAAAACGAATTTCGATATTACTTGCCAAATTTGCATTGAGTAATTGTAATTTTCCACCCCACAAAGTAAAATTAGTAACGGTTACAAAACTTAAAAAAGACTTGGTATCTATTTCGCCTACGCCCATAAATCCTGCTGTGCCTTGTTTAGTGCCATTTTGGACATCTACTCGCCATGTATTTACGCCGCCTACATAGATAGTATTTTCGTTATTGGGCATTACTGCAATCGTATTATCATACCAGCCTTGTCCTCCTAAATAATGTGTATTTTTGCCATCATCTAACTTTTGCCATAGTTCCCCTGCATTTTCTGACCAATAAATTGCCGATTCGGTGCCACTAACTTCTACTGAAGCATATAATTTATTGGGATTTTGTGGTGAAATAGCTAATTCTGTTCTTTGTCCGCTAATAATTCCATCACTTGCAAAATTCCAAGTAAGCCCTGCATCTTTCGATTTCCAAATTTGTCCACCATTTACAGTTGCATACAAAATATTAAAATTTGTTGGAGTGGCAATAATTTGTTCGCAACGTGCTTCAGCTTTTAATACCATTTTCCACGTCAATCCGCCATCTGTGCTACGGTGTATGCCTGTGGCAGTAGAAGCTAAAACAAGGTTTTCGTCTGTTGGTGCTACCACTATTCGGGTAACAAAAGCAAAATTGACATCTGTTGTTGTAGAACTTAGTGCTTGCCAAGTATTTCCTCGGTCTGTGCTTTTAAAAATGCCACTTCCCATTACAGAGGCAATATTGTTATATCCTTCGCCTGTTCCTGCATAAATAGTATTTGGATTAGACATTGCCATTGCTAAAGCATTGGTAGCAAGATTTGGCAAATTAGGGGTTAAGTTTGTCCACGCAGTTCCACCGTTGGTAGTTCGCCAAATGCCACCACTTGCAGCACCTACTATCCAAGTGTTGTAGTTAAAATCTCTGGGGTCAACAATAATGGCACGAGTTCGTCCTGGTACATTGGCGGGACCTCTTTCTACCCACTTGATAGAGTCATTGGCTTCGCTTCGTGCTGCTGCCAATCTGCTTTTAGCACGTTGGTATTCGGTTAATAGATAGCCAAAAGCATAAGATGGTTTTTGTTCATCGTTTGCGGTGCGAATAGTTTGGAAATACTTGTCGTATTCATTGGGGGCATTTGCTTTGTAATAGCCATTCTGTCGCCTTTGTTTTTTCATGGCAAATTCTTCGGCTAATAGTTCTTTGGAAGTTTTTCCAATATTGCTCAAATTTTGACTTTCTGTAGCTTTTTTATAGGCAACAATGCCTAAGGTCAAAGTTATTGCAAAACCTGTTAAGATACTTATATATGTTTTTTTCATCATTTTGCTATTTATTTTCAAAGATAAACAGAACTTTTGAAACTATGTTTTTATCTTATCCAACTAATTTGTTAAAACTTGTAAAATTTTAATTATTTTACTCATTTCCAAAATATAGCAAAACTATATAGCTTTTCCACATGAAAATTATTTTAACCACATAGAAACATAGACACATAGAAAAAATAGGCTTTTCGGTGCAATATAGAAACGAAGTCAAAAAATTTATCTAATTAAAATATATTGTTATCTTATTTAACTAATTTTTTAAAACTTGTAAAATTCCAATTATCTTACTCATTTCCAAACTATAGCAAAACTATATAGCTTTTCCACATGAAAATTATTTTAACCACATAGAAACATAGACACATAGA
>JBIKRY010000355.1:0-4366 GCA_044348925.1 Bernardetiaceae bacterium | reverse complement strand
AACTCAGCAAAGAAACTTGGGCAACTTCTTTTTCCTTTTTTAAAACATTTATTTTATCAGCTAAAGCAAAAGAAAGTAAAATAACCTCAATAGCAGAACCAAAAAATAAAGCATTATTGGTAAAGGCATTGCTTGGAATTATGCCAACTAGGTTAAGAGTAAACACAACCATTAACGCAATATAAAAAGACCAAGCTAATAAGTAATAACGTGCTAACCTATTTTTATATACTACATTGACAATAGCCACTATAAATAAATAAAGAAAGAAAAACAGAGAAATTCCTTGCACTAAAGTTATACTCCATGCGTACTTTCCTGCAATATTCATTACTAAACAAACACTCCATATAAAAACCCAGAAATAAAATCCTTTATGTAAACGAGGTGTGTGAATTGATGTATGCAAAAATGAAGTTGTAAATAATACAATAAATATACCTGTTAAAGAAATTAATGTAGGAAAATAAAAGTTTAAATATTCATTATTAACCCATAAAAACTCATTAGTATAACCCTTGTCTGTTCCATATGCAATTGCCACAAATAATACATAAAAAACATAATATAGATAAGTTTTATCCCTTAATGTAAAAAATACAAATAAATTATATAGTGCCATAACGACCATAATGCCAAAATAGATACCATAGCCTAAATCTTCTTGATGTGTTTTTTGCATAAAGGCAGTAGGAGTTCCTATTTTAATAGGAATAGTCATAGGATGCATACTATTTACTTGTATATAGAAAGTTTTTATTTGTGTTGTATCTTGTTCTGTTGTTAATTCAAATAGGTAGTTATTCATTAAAATAGGACGACTTGCAAAAGGCAATATACTACCTACTTTTTGAATTTGATACCCATTAGTAGTTGGTGAATAAAAATTTATATTAGTCAACAAGGGTGTAGCTATTTCCAATAAATATTTTGTTTTTTCTGTATTTTTTACAGTAAACTTTCCCCAAATAGTAGAGGTTGTATTAGCAAATTGAGGTGTTTCTTGCTCTCTATTCTTAAACTGCTCTTGGTAAGAAGTCTGCAAAATATCTTCAATGCTTAATTTATTTTCTTTATCTTCTAAAAAAAATACAGAAGTACCTACCATAGAAACTTTGCTAGGGTTATCCAAAATGATAATAGGTTGAGAATAAGAAACTTGAAAAAGCAAAAAAACATTTGCAAGCAACAGAAAAAATTTCTTCATAATAAATAGATTTACTAAATTATTTAATATTTAATTAATATAATCTAAGGTCAAAATCAAAAATAGTTTGATAATCACCATTTTTTAACTCAAATGTTTGTTTAGGATTCGTACGTAAACTAATAATTTTTTCTTTTTCATGGTCTGGCACATTTTCCAATGTTTGTGCATTTAATTCAACTACGGTTGATAGATATTTTTCATTTGGATAATAGAAGCTAGCATCGTTATTACCTAAGTTTCTCACATTTGTAAAGCCTAAACTATCTGTGATTTTTTTTGTCATTGCATGTGGAAAGCCCAATATATAAGGTATTCTCAACTTAGGTGCAATTGCTATGGATGCAAGGAGTAACTGTTTTGGGATTCGTCTTTCACTAAAAGTTTTTTTTACCCACCAACCACAAGCTTCTGCTATTACATTGTCAAAACGATGAATTCTTAGTGCTAAATCGGGTACTTTACTTTCTAAAGCCATTTCTAACGGTAATTTATGTATCGCATCAGCCACATCAAGGCGCATACCTGCACCTATTTCCCCTGTATTCACATCTTCCGCTATAAAAATATAGGTATTTGAGTTCTCCCAAGTATTATTCTTTGCAGATGTAACACCAGTAACATTAAATTCTTTTAAAACATCTTTTTGTCCTGACATATAAATCCTTGCTATTTCTGGACTATTAAGGGCATGAAAACACCTAATTCTAATATGTTTCTCTTTTTCCCAAAGTAAACCATCATTCTGATTTGGCTCTCCATGAAAATAATCTTTCATTTTACCTACTACAATATTAGGCAAATAAAGTAGGTTTTCTTTTGCTTTATGTGCAACCCGTACTATTTTATCCCTTTTTCTCATTATTAGATGATTAAAATTTAAGCCTACTGAGGAACAATATTATTAATTGTTTTTTATATAAATTTAAGTACAAGTAACTAATTAATTGACAATATTGTACCACAGACTAAAGTACAATGCTATTAAGCTAAGAAAAATATTTAAACTGCCTTTTTAGCCCTGTAAGGGCGACATATTTATAGCAAAAACAGTCACAACTCCTCAAAGTGCCGTAGGCACGAAACCTATTTCGTGCCTACGGCACTTTGAGGAGAAGAACTAACTCATACTATAAATATTTCGTGCCTATGGCACTAAAAAACGTAATCCTTAGCTTAATAGCATTGGACTAAAGTACGTGATACATTTATTTTTTCCAATTACTTAAAGAGACTTATTACACTTAATTAAGATAAGTTCATTTTATGCCTGTAATAATCAAAAAGTTAGTTTGCATAATAAACAATCCTTTTTCTTTTCTATGTTGCACTTCTGCATTCCACAACTCAACATCTTTTGCTGTCAAATAATCCGTTTCATATCCTTTTTTAATAATGTCTTCCAATTTAATAAAGTCATTTGCTTGTTCGTAATTAGCTATTGACAAAGAATAAGGCTCTTGTCTAACTTGTTGCAAACCTTCTTTTACGAATATATCCGCAATTCTTCGAGAAATTAATCCATTTGCAGCAGCTTTTTCAGTGATAAAGTTAGTAATTTTTCTTTCTATATCTTTATGTTGCGAAAAAAAGTTTAAACTTGCCCAATCTGTTTCGATAACTCCTAACTGTCCATTTTTTTTGAGAGTTCTAACCAAGTCTGCCACTGTAGCATCTGCATTTTCTACGTGTTGTAATACTCTTTCAAGGCGAATTATATCAAAAAAATCATTTTGATAGGGTAATTTTTGTGCAATATTCTGCTCTACAAATACATTTGGATAAGTAGATACACTTTTAACATATTCTACCGTATCAAGGTCAATATCTACCCCATATACTTTCCCTGAATCACCCACTAATTTAGCCATTTCAAACACATCATAACCACTTCCGCAACCAAATTCTAAAATAGTTTGTCCCTTTGCAACAGACAAGAGCTTATAACTATGCTCACTGATACTTTGTGTATGTTTTTTTGCATTTTCAAGATATTGAATTTTAGCAGTAATATCTGGGTTATATATCTTTTCCATGAAAGTTATTGGTTATAGCGTAATTTAGTAAAAATTTTAATAGATATATTTTGAGATTTGAAGTAGGTTTTATTAGTAAAAAAAATACTTGTTTTATTTCTACAAATCTATACGCTTATTTTAATTTTCCAAATAAACATTGTAAATAAAGTAAATGATAGATTGTTTTTTTTGTAAAATATTTATTTTATATAATTAAAGTATTTTTTATCCTATAAATTTATTTTAATTTGCAAAAATAATTTATTATCCAAAGATACCCCATAATAGTAATCCATATAAGATGTCAAAGAATACTTTTTTTGCTTATTAATTTACTATTCATTTATTTAATTATTTTTATGTGTTTTTACTATGGCTACCATTTTCACTGAGTACTTGGTTACATAAACATTCTTAGAAATATTACATTCCTTTTAACCAAAAGAAATGTAATAGATGGTATGATATTAGTAGCCACTTTCTTAACTTTGTGGTGGATTTTCTATTGCTTAGATAAAGACATTTTAAATTGGTAAAACACTTTGTTATTCTAAATAAAGTTGCTGCGACATTTTGCAAGAAACAGAATTAGCAACATGATACTATCAAAAATCACTGTTGCAAATGTTTCGCAAGTGCAATGGGATAACCTTAAAATCTCTTTATGAAACTAAAAAAGATTTCCCTATACTTATTTACTAAACTTTTTAATTTTATGAATAAAAATGCCCTATTATTTTTTGTACTATTATTTTTAACAAGTTGCCAGACAAAAAATCAACAAAAAGTGTGGTCTTTGCAAGAACGACAATTAAATTTAAACACACACAAATTAGTTACTTATCTATCACTGCATAAGACAAAGTATTTGTTAGTATTTGAGTCGGGTTTAGGTAGTGGTCATAGTATTTGGGAGTCTGATAAATTACTTGCACAAATTTTTCCATTCACAGATGTTCTAGTATATGATAGAGCTGGTTATGAAAAATCAGGTATAGATACTATGAGTATAAGAAATGTAGAGAATATGCGTAAAGATTTAGAAATAGTTATCGACTCTTCTATTACCCATCCAGAACAGAAGGTAATTTTAGTTGGACATTCTTTAGGTGGTTTTGTGATACGAGATTATGCAATAAAA
>JBIKRY010000354.1:0-4393 GCA_044348925.1 Bernardetiaceae bacterium | reverse complement strand
AAGTAGAGAGTTATTTTTTCCATAAATATTCTACCTACTCATCGATACCAGCAACAAAGATATTTATTTCTACTAAAAAATAGTAAAATTCTATGAAAAATCTATTTTTTAAGAACAATAGGGCTACATATATGCCTAAATTGCTTATTTTATCTAAATTTTAATGCCAATCAAAGCAAATAAAAGCAATAGGTTTTTTTAAATAGAAATTAATAGAGTTTATGAATAATTTGTATAATAGACTTTAGTCTATTTTTAAGTAGTTGAAAATCAATAACTTGCACAGAATAAAGTCTATGCTACAGCAATTATTCATAAACTCTAATGTAAGCAAAATTTAAACTATAATTTTATTAGCTTAAATTTACTAATTCTATATTTCTATCTGTTTATAAAATTTGGTGCAGAAAAACTATCAAAATAGAGATGTTTTGCTTTTATTTGCAAAAACTACGTGATTACAACCACTAAAATTTCGTTACCTTATGAGATATGCAACAATAGACCAACAAATTTTTATAGAAAACCGCAAAAAATTTAGAGCAATGCTCCAACCTAATTCGGTAGCTATTTTTCATTCATCGGATATTATGCCTACAAGTGCAGATGGGCATTTTCCTTTCAAACAACATTCTGATATTTTGTATTTATCTGGGATTGACCAAGAAGAAAGTATTTTGCTTATCCTTAAAGATAGTAAAGAAGAGGCTTATACAGAAATTTTGTTTTTGAAAGAAACCAATGAAATGATTGCCGTATGGGAAGGTGAAAAACTCTCCAAAGAACAAGCAACTGCAATATCGGGCATAGAAAATATTTATTGGCTCAAAAATTTTGAAACAATCTTGCAACAAATTGTTTTTGAGGCAGAACATATTTATTTGAATACCAACGAACACTTACGAGCAGATACCCAAACCGAAACAAGAGATGACAGATTTCGCAAAAACTGTATGCAAAAATATCCTCTACACAAATACGAGAGAATAGCACCAATAATGCACTATTTACGTGCCGTAAAAAGTGAAGGCGAAATAGATTTGTTACGAGAAGCCTGTAGAATTACCGAATTAGGTTTTCGAAGACTTTTGCCATTTGTTCGAGAAGGAGTTTGGGAATATGAAATCGAAGCAGAATTAATACACGAATTTATCCGCAATAGGTCTATGGGTTTTGCTTATACGCCAATTATTGCTTCTGGTGCAAGTGCTTGTATCTTACATTATATAGAAAATAACAGAATTTGCAACAAAGGAGATGTGATTTTGTTAGATGTAGCAGCCGAATATGCTAATTACAATGCAGACCTTACAAGATGTTTGCCTGTAAGTGGACGTTTTACCAAAAGACAAAAAGATGTATATGCTGCCGTTTTGCGTGTCATGAAAGAGGCAAAACAGCTATTGGCGGTTGGAAATAATTGGAATAAGTATCACGAAGAAGTAGGTAAAATTATGGAAAGTGAACTAATAGGTTTAGGTTTATTGGACAAACACGAAGTTGCTAAACAAAATCCCAAACAACCATTGTATAAAAAATATTTCCCACATGGTACGTCCCATCATTTGGGTTTGAATGTGCATGATTATGGCAATAAATACCAAACTTTTACCGAAGGAATGGTTTTTACTTGTGAACCTGGTATTTATATTCCTGCCGAAGGTCTTGGAATTCGTTTGGAAAATGATGTAGTAATTCGTAAAAATGGGGTAGAAGATTTAATGGCAACTATTCCTATCGAAATAGAAGAAATAGAAAGTCTAATGAATTAATGTAAAAATCTTTTACAATAATATAGCATACGTCAAAATGTGCTATATTATTGTTCTAAAATTGTCTTTATACTAGACGTAAAGTCTATGCTACAAAAATTATTTATAAACTCTAATATACTTATAAAATTATGATACTAAATTGGTAGGTGGTAAAAACTCTGCCCTAAAATCTTCGCCAAAATTTCGCAAATATTCAATCACCACAACTGCTTTTCGCCCTTTTTCGGTCATCGAATATTCTACTTTTGGAGGCACTTCAGGATATACTTTGCGAGTAATTAACCCATCTTCTTCTAATTGGCGTAGTTGCTCGGTAAGCATTTTGTGGGTTACTCCACCAATACTTTTTTTGAGTTCGCCATATCGCCAAACCTTATCTTTCAAACGCCATAAAATAGGCATTTTATATTTCCCTCCTAAAATATCCAGAGCTAATTCTACAGGCGTATTGTACTTTTTTCCACGAAATTCGAATGTAGGCATTTTATTATTTTGGGTTATTCTTCGTCTTCTAACTCCTCACCAAGCATTGTGAACAGCCTGATTTTCAATGTTTTAAGTATTTGGTAAATTTGTAAAAGTTCTATTTCTTTGGTGGTTGAATAAGGCAAACTAATGCTATATTCTTTGCCTTTCAAAATCATAAAATACCAATCTGCACCAACTACAAAACTGCCATATAAAATTTCATTTGGCTCTTGATGAAGGGTTTGTGCTACCAACATTGCTGCCAAACATTGCCCAATTGGGTCTCCTTCGTTATCAAAACTTTTTTTGTGTTCTTGCAAAAAAAAGTAAGGTTTTTCAGGGTCTTGACTGCCTGTTGCCACCACCCAATCAGGTTTTCCGTTCAGTTCTTCATTATCTATCGTGGCACGCATATCACGCAAAGAAAAAGAACGAATGGCATTGCCATCAAAATTAACCTCTTGAATAATTTTTGCAATTACTTTTAAAGCTAATTCCCATTCGTTAAAATCCCAAAATTTATCAGAGGTTTGGCGAAGCAAACGTAATAGGTTTCTGGTAGTTAATTCGCCTACTTTTGTATGTGAGTTTACCCAAAGTAATAAATCTGGGTGTGATTTTTTTTCTGTTAAGCCAAATCTTTTTGCTAAGGCTTGGCGTTTCCATTGTCCGAAGGTACTCATAAGTTATTATTTTAGACAAATTTACTAAAAAAATCCAAAATTACAAGACGAAGATAAAGGCAAAATAATATTTTGTTTTTTAACAATTTTTAACACTTTGTAAAAACCTTATTTCTCTGCAAATTTCCCAATTCCTACTTTAAAGTGTGTATATTACTTACTTCAAAGTGTGTATTACACGCAAAAGTACGTACTTGTATAGTTATAAAGATAAATTTAAGTTTGTAAATAAGATGTACAAAATCTCAAATCTTTAAACCTTTACAACCATGAGTTCATCAGTAAATATTCTCAACACAGAAAAACCTAAACGCATAGCTTTAATTGCAGCCAACGCAGCAATTTCTCCAACTACAAAATGGCAAATTGGCTTTTGGTGGGCAGAATTGACACACCCATATTGGGAATTTGTCGAGAAAGGTTATCAAGTGGATATTTTTTCACCTGAAGGCGGAACTTTGGTAGCAGATAGTTATTCTGACCCTGAAGACCAAAGTCAATATTCGGCACACGATATTCTTTCGTTGGGTTTCAAAAAATCGGCAAAACACGCAGCTCTATTGGAAAATACCGCAGCTATTGACAAAATAAACTTGGCTGATTATGACGGAATTTTTCTAACAGGTGGGCAAAGTCCAATGGTTACATTTATTGACAATACTAAATTACACAAATTGGTAGCAGATTTTTACGAAGCAAAAAAAGCCGTAGGAATTGTATGCCACGCAACTTGTGTGTTATTAAAAGCTAAAACATCTGATGGCAAATTGTTGGCAGAAGGCAAAACTTGGACAGGATTTGCAGACTCGGAAGAAGCATTTGCAGATGGTTTTGTGGGTATGAAAATTCAACCTTTTTGGATAGAAGAAGAAGCTAAAAAAATAGCTAACACTAATTATATTAATGGTGGAATGTTTAAGTCTTTTGCAGTTCGTGATGGAAATTTGATTACAGGACAGCAACAATTTTCGGGTGCAGCAGCAGCAAAATTGATGATAGAGGCGTTGGGAGTGTAATTTTCTTGTGATTTTTTACCACATAGGCAAACTATGTGGTAAAAATGTTAAATTAACTAATCTAAGTTGCATAACAACCGTATATTCGCCTTCAGGCGAATGTAATGCAAAGAAAGATAGCAAAGTTCGTATGCAATTTTGCAGTATAATAACTACTATTTTTGTTTCCGTTTACCAATTTTATTTGCCTTTAGGCGAATATACAGTTGCTACGCTACTTACATTAACTAAAACTCAAATGAAAAATATAGTTTTTCTTTTTCTATTCGTCTTTATTTCCTTCAAAACTTTTGCACAACTCAACGAAAGTGATACGGTTTTGTTCCAAACAAGACTAAATCTTACTGGGGCAAATCAAACAGGAAATGTAGCCGTTTTTCTTTTAAAAAGTAAAATAGATTTTTCTGTAGCACCAAGTAAAAACATAGTCTTCAAGTCGCAAAATTCGAGT
>JBIKRY010000353.1:0-4399 GCA_044348925.1 Bernardetiaceae bacterium | reverse complement strand
GGCAGAATACCACGAAAGAGGTATTGTTCAATTAGCAGATTATTTGGAAAAACAGGATTTGGATACAGGTTATTTGGTAATTTTTGATTATCGTAGAAAACACGAATGGACAAGTGAATGGATAGCACTGCAAGGGAAACGGATATTTGCTATTTGGATGTAAAATAGTATTACCAATTTTTTTCTATATTTTCTTGCACAAACAACTGATTGGTATCTAAATTCATTGCACACAAACCACCCAAATAACTTGCGGGAATATCTATAGATTTGCGTTGCGCATATACACAACCATTGTCTAATGGAATTAGATTTGAATTTTCGGCTATTTTGCGTTTAATTACTTCTAATGGCACAGGTTGATGCCCATAAATAATAGTTTTGCCTTGTGTAAATTGTATATTATTTTCGGGATAATTGGTAAATAACATAGCTTTTTTGTCCTCAAATGGAGTTAAAGAACGAAAATTAAAACCAGCATGTACCAAAAGATGTTTTGGTAATTCGTAATAATACATCATTTTTTCAAACAATTTGACATATTTTGCTTGTAATTTTCCTCTTTCATCTAATAAATTCTCTGTTTTATTCAGTTTCATATATCGATGAAATATTCTTTCATTTTCTTTTTTAGACAAAGCCAAAACCTCTTCCTCGTGATTACCACGCAACGGAAATACTTGATAACTATTAATTTTTAAGTCAATAATAAAATCTAATACGCCACGACTATCGAAACCTTTGTCTATATAATCTCCTAATAAAAATAGGTAATCTTTTTTTTGAAGTTGTAATTTATCTTCTACCAATTTGCGAAAAGTACGCACACAACCATGCACATCACCTACTACATAGGTGTTGCCGAGCATATTTTGCGTAATTTTTTTGCCAATATTCATGGTCTGCTAAGATAGAAACTACAATGTAAAACTTATTTCCTAAAAAATAAGTTACAAAGCTAATAAATCTGTTTTATTTTATTGAAAAGTTTATGAAATATTTATAAAATTAGTAGATACTCTATGGTGGAGTATGTTTTAATGGACTATTTTATTCTATTTTTATATTTTTTTCTTTTTTGATAAAATGTTGCCAAACAATACTTTTGGGATATATTTCTTTGTGTTTTTTGTGTGTAATATTTGCTTGATTGTGTTTTCTTTTGCTAATCAATGTACGAATATTTTTATAAAGATAAAAATGTGCTTGTATAACTGTTGGAATAGCCCACCATTTGCCCGATAATGTCATTTGTATAGCTGCAATACCATCTAAAATCATTCGTAAAAATAAGATATAAGCAACTTTTTGGCTTGGCAAATTTTTCCATAACATTACCAAGTTATTACGGAAATTGAGAAATGCTTTGCGAGGATTGTCTGTATGCAATGTACCACCTCCGACATGAAAAACAGTGCTTTTTCCACAATAATAGACTTGTTTTCCTGCATTTTTCAAACGCCAACACAAATCAATTTCCTCCATGTGTGCAAAAAAATCTGCATCAAATCCATTTTGTGCGTGAAAATCTGCTGCTTTGATTGCCAAACAAGCACCAGAAGCCCAAAAAACAGGCACAGTATCCGCATATTGCCCCAAATCTTGTTCCAAAGTTCCAAAAACCCTTCCCCTACAGAACGGATAACCCAAAAAATCTATCAATCCACCACCTGCTCCAGCATATTCAAAATGTGTTTTTTGGGAATATGCCTTAATTTTGGGCTGACAGGCAGCAATATTCTCCTTAGAATCCAAAACCTCTACCAATGGTGAAAGCCAATTTTCACTTACTTCGACATCAGAATTTAGCAAAACATAGTAGCTTGCTTGTACTTCTTGCAAAGCCATATTATATCCACCTGCAAAACCATAATTTTGTGCCAACGCAATTCGTCTAACTTGTGGATAATTGTTTTTCAAAAACAGAATAGAATCATCAGTAGAAGCATTATCTGCTACAATTATTTCTGCGTCAGGTGTGTAAAGTAGCACAGAAGGCAAAAATTTTTCTAACAGTGCTTTTCCATTATAATTTAAAATAACAACGGCTGTTTTTCTACCTTCGTTTGTCATCATATTGCTTGTAATTAGTTTTTTAAAAAAATATACGATATTTTAATAAGTAGTTTGATAATATTTTTAGATTTTATCTATCGTATTTATTCTGTGTATTCCAATACAAAGATAGATAAGTTTTGTGTGAATTTTATTTTTTTTTGTTGCTTTGATAATTTTATACCTATTCCTTATAAAAAAAAGAACTATTTTTTTGCAACTGTATCAAAATTTGCGAACTTTGCCGAGTTACAAACATTTTATTCTATCTGTCATTACTTAGCACAAATATATGTTCGAAAGTTTAAGTTCACGCCTCGATAAGGCAATGAAAACCTTGAAAGGTCAAGGCTCTATTACCGAAGTAAACGTAGCTGCTACGATTAAAGAAATTCGCAAAGCATTAGTAGATGCCGATGTAAACTACAAAGTAGCCAAAGATATTACAGACGAAATCAAGGACGAAGCAATGGGCAAGCAAGTGCTTATTGCGGTAAAACCAGGGGAGTTGTTTACCAAAATAGTCTATGATAAACTCACCGAACTGATGGGTGGGCAACAAAAAGACGTAAATATCAAAGGAGACCCAGCTAT
Source organism: Bernardetiaceae bacterium (assembly GCA_044348925.1). GTDB lineage: Bacteria > Bacteroidota > Bacteroidia > Cytophagales > Thermoflexibacteraceae > JAAFKA01. The sequence continues at coordinate 1,750 of JBIKRY010000353.1, read as the reverse complement.
TGTGATGATTGCAGGTTTGAATGGTGCAGGGAAAACTACTTTTTCGGGCAAGTTAGCCAGCCATTTCAAACGCCAAGGCAAACAAGTATTATTGGCTGCCTGTGATGTGTATCGTCCTGCGGCTATGGAGCAGTTGCGAGTGCTTGGAGAGCAAATAGGCGTAGAAACTTATTTGGAAATTGAAAATAAAAACCCATTGCAAATAGCTCAAAATGCCATTAAACACGCTAAAGCAACAGGCAAAAAAATAGTGATTGTAGATACCGCAGGTCGTCTTACTTTAGATGAAAGTCTGATGCGAGAAATAGCAGAGTTGAAAGCAGAATTACGACCAACTGAAACTCTGTTTGTTGTGGATTCTATGACAGGGCAAGATGCTGTAATTACGGCAAAGGCTTTTAATGAAAGAATAGATTTTGACGGAGTTGTCCTAACAAAATTAGATGGTGATTCGCGTGGTGGTGCTGCTTTGTCTATTCGCAGAGAGGTAAACAAACCTATCAAATTTATTAGTACAGGAGAGAAAATGGAGGCTATAGACCTTTTTTATCCTGACCGTATGGCACAACGTATTTTGGGTTTTGGGGACGTATTGTCTTTGGTAGATAGAGCCCAACGTGCTTTTGATGAGGAAGAATCCAAACGAATTAACCAAAAAATTCGCCAAAATAACCTTAATTTTAATGATTTCTTGTCTCAATTACAACAAATCAAAAAAATGGGTAACATCAAAGATTTAGTAGGAATGATTCCTGGTATGGGCAAAATGATGAAAGATATTGATATTGATGATGATTCTTTCAAACCAATAGAGTCTATTATTTTCTCGATGACCAAATATGAGAGAGAACATCCAGATAGCATAGACACTAGCCGAAGAAAACGCATAGCAAAAGGCAGTGGAACTTCTATCCAACAAGTAAATAATTTGATAAAACAATTTGAGCAACTCCGCAAGATGTTGAAACAAGTGAGTGGAATGGATATGCAGAAAATGCAAAAAATGGCAGGTAAACGTAGATAATGCTTGGTATAAATATTTTATAACCTTTGCAAATCCTATCCGTTAAACAAAATAATGTTTAATGTTTTGTGAAAAAGTATAGAATACGCATTACTATAAATTTTCCTTTGCAGATTTTTTTTTAAAATAATACTTATTTTATAAGGCAAAACAAAAACTTTCCAAGTCTTAAAAACTTGGAAAGTCTATTTCGTAAGTTTTTTTAATGACATTTCGGAGTAACTAATAATCTAAATTATTTGGCAGTTTTGTAAAATTTTTGCTTAAAAAATATCTTTATTTTGTAAAATGGTAAGGTTTTTGAATTTTTTTAATAAACTTGTAACCTAAATAGCAAACCAAGTAACACTTAACAACTTTTTTCATGTTTGACGCACTACTAACACCAGACGGACTCATTAGCTTATTGACATTAACCGCCTTAGAAATTGTATTAGGAATTGATAATATCATTTTTGTTTCTATTATTGCAGGTCGACTACCTGCCAATAAACAGCAATTTGCTACCAATATAGGTTTGGTGGCTGCTACCGTAATTCGTATAGCTTTATTGTTTGTAATTCAATGGATTATAGGCTTGAATGACGTATTATTTACGTTATTTGGCAATGAATTTACAGGAAAAGGATTAATTTTATTGGTTGGTGGCTTGTTTTTGGTTGGCAAAAGCACCTCCGAAATCCACGAAAAGGTGGAAGGACATGACGAAATACTTGTTACAGATGC
>JBIKRY010000091.1:0-15462 GCA_044348925.1 Bernardetiaceae bacterium | reverse complement strand
GCCTAAGCGAATGAGTCAGGTAAATTGAAAGAAAAATAGTAATTATTTCTCAAAATTTGTGAATTTATAACCAAGTTCATTTTTATCCTTACATTTCATTCGCCTTTAGGCGAATATACGGTTGCTACGCAACTTATTTATTATATATTTTACTTGTAACTTGTTGATTATCAATAAAGTAATCCGTAGTTCACGTTAATTAGTACAAAAACCTATTTTATTCCATAATTTTGTAATAATCCAATACTCTTTTATCTTTTTCTTTACGTCTTATCATTGCCAGACGTTTTTCGATGCCGTCTATGCTTAATAAAGATAAAGTTTGGTATGCCATCATTCTTGCTTGATGATTTGCGTGATTAATAGCCAAATATTCTAAATAATCGGCAGCCTCATTCTTCACAATTTTGTCTTGATTAATTACATATTGCCCAAAATAGCCCAACAAATAAGTAATGCCCGAACTTTCAAATTTGTGCATTCGTTCTACAAACCAATCAAATTTGTTTGGTACTTGATAGGCAGCATAAAAATCAGCTATAGGTATGACTATCAACAAGTTATCTACGTTTTCAAATTTTTCAAACTCTTCGGCAGCCTTTACACCGCCTGTATTATAATAAGCATATAAGGAATTACTAACCACTGCATACGAACTATCATACAAGCATTGCCTAAAAATTTCGCTATATTCGTTACCAAACGTAGATAAAGAATTGATGGCAGTAGCTCTAACCAAAGATTTTTTATCTTTTTGTATCAATTCTCGCAATTTATCGGCAATTTTTGCTCTATCTTCCCCGCTATATTTTTCAAAAACTTGTGCTACTGCTTGTCTTATTTCCCATGCTTTGTCGTTTAGGGCAGTAATTAGTAGATTGCGAGCTTCTTTCTTATCCAAATGTTCCCGCAAAAAACTAATAGCTTCGAGACGTGCCAAAACTTTTGTACTATTTTTATATTGGAAAACATATTCATCAAAACTTTTTGGGTGTGTATAATCTGCCAAAAGCTGTGTTTCTCCATCAAAAAATACTAAATCGGGTTTGTTTTCTACTTCTATCCCAAAACTTTGTTCTTTTTCGGTAATGGTAATAAGAGTCCTTTGCATTTTTCCTTTTACCCAAATATCCACAAATACGGGCAGTTTATAAAGAGGCGTATAACGCAAATCTTGTTCTTGTTTTACCTTCAAGGTAACTTTATTGTTTTCGTAACTATGTGATACAGAGAGTTTTGGGTGTCCTGCCTGCAAAAACCACTGTTCAAAAAACCACTGCAAATCTTCGCCTGTTACCTCCTCAAATGCCAATCGCAAGTGATTAATTTCTGTATTTTTGTAGGCATTTTTTTTGATATATAATCGTAAACTTGCAAAAAAAGCCTCATCTCCCACCATTTTTCGCAAACTATGCAAAATGACTGCCCCTTTCGAATACGAATGTCTATCAAACATTTCTTCTTTATCTTGATAGTAATATCGAATAAGTGGCTCTCGTTTTTGTTCGGCTTCGGCATAATATTCCTGCATTTCCTCTTGTAATTGCATTTCCATCGCATCGACACCATATTTTTGTTCTTGCCACAACAATTCTGCATAATTGGCAAAAGATTCGTTCAAAGGTAAATTTGCCCAAGATTCGCAAGTTACCAAATCGCCAAACCATTGATGAAACAACTCATGGGCAATAATACCGTCCCAATTATCATCTACCAAATACCGACTATCTACCTGCAAACCCTCCATAAAAATAGAAGCAGAAGTATTTTCCATAGCACCCGATACATAATCACGAACTACAATCTGCGAATATTTTTCCCAAGGAAAAGGATAATCCAAAAGTTTTGAAAAATATTCTATCATTTCAGGGGTATTTCCAAAAATAGCTTTAGCATTTTTTTCATATTCTGGCTCTACATAATAGTTTACCTCCATATTTTTCCACTTGTCCTTTACAACGGCATATTTTCCTATTGCCATCATAAACAAATAAGGTGAATGAGGTTTTTCTTGTTTCCAAGTATCTGTCCTTGTGCCATTGCCATTGTCTTTGCTACCTATCATTTTGCCATTAGATACTGTAACATATTGTTTATCTACGGTAATGGCTATTTCTTGGGTGGTTTTGGTATTTGGCGAATCAAAAGTAGGAAACCAACAAGACGAGGCAGCAGTTTCGCCTTGTGTCCAAATTTGCTGTGGTTTGCCCGTTTCTTTGCCCAAAGGATTGATAAAATACAGTCCTTTATCCCCCGTAATAGCCTCACTACCAATATTTTCCAATTCATTTGGTTTGGCAGTGTAAGCAATTTTTAGGGTAATTTTTTCGTTTTTTGTATAGGTTTTGGGTAATTTGATTTGTAATTTTCGTTTATCATAACTAAATTGTAGAGGAATATTTTTAGTTTCTACCAATTCTATGCTATGTATTTCAAAACCTTTAGCATCTAAAAGTACCTCATTTTGTGGATAAAAATAAGGATTCATAGATAAGGTTGCAATTCCCAATAAATATTGCTTTTGCCAATCAAAACTTACTTCGAGTTTGGTATGTTGCAACTCAAATTTCCGCGTATTTTCGGGCTGATAACTTCCTTTTTTGGAAACCCAAACAGGAGTTTCATTCGTATTGTTATTGGTACTATCGGTACTTGTTTGTGCAATACTAAAGTTAGTAAAACTTAGTACAAAATGCAATAAAAACGAAAATGTATATATTTTAGACATAAATAAGATTAGTTTCGAAGTTAAATCTACGAAATAAAAAAGAACTACATAATAGATTATTAAGGTTTGTAGCATAGACTTTAGTTGGGGACGCCTAGTCCAATGCTATTAAGCTAAGAAAAATATTTAAACTGCCTTTTTAGCCCTGTAAGGGCGACATATTTATAGCAAAAACAGTCCCAACTCCTCCAAGTGCCGTAGGCACGAAATATGTCGTGCCTACGGCACTTGGAGGAGAAAAACTAACTCATACTATAAATATTTCGTGCCTATGGCACTAAAAAACGTAATCCTTAGCTTAATAGCATTGGACTTTAGTCTGTGCTACAAACCTTAATAACGTCTATAGAAAAATATTTAATCTACCTTGTATAGCAAGTGTATATTTTCCTTGAGGCAAATATAAGACATTATTTACAAGTTATTCATTTATTTCTATACGAAGTTCTTTGTCCAAAACAATTTGCTATAATATATTTTTCAAGGTTTGCACCACCAAATTAGCTATCATTTGTACTTCCATTTCTTTCAAATCATAATACAATGGCAAGCACAAAACCCTTGTAGAAATATCTTCTGAAATAGGCATTTTGTCATTATCCACATAATTTAGTGTATTCAAAGAGGGATAAAAATAACGTCTTGGATAAATATTTGATGCGTTGAGTATGTTTTTGACCTTTAATAAATCTTTTTCTGATTTAAAAATAATCGGATAGTAAGAGTAAGTATAGAAAACTTTGCTGTCAATTAAAGGTTTTACCAAACCCAAATTAGCAAGTATTTTATCGTATTTTTCACTCAAAAATTTTCGTTTGGCTATAATTTCGGTAACTTTTGGCAATATACATAAGCCCATTGCTGCATTAAATTCTGAAGTTTTGCCATTGATACCCACTCCCCAAAAATCTTCTGCTCCATTATGCCCAAAATTACGCATATAAGATATTTTATGTGCCAATTCGTCATCATTGGTAACAATAGCACCACCTTCAATGGTATGAAATAGCTTGGTTGCGTGAAAACTTAGTGTAGAAATGTCCCCATAATTTAATACTGAAGTATTTTTGTAGCTTACGCCAAATGCATGTGCAGCATCATAAATTACTTTTAGCTTGTATTTTTTAGCAATTTTTTCTATTGCTTCCACATCACATGGATTGCCATAGACGTGAGTTGCCATAATAGCTACAGTATTTTCTGTAATACGTTTTTCTATTTCCGTAGGATTTATGCAATAAGTTTCGGGGTGAATGTCTGCAAAAACAGGTTTACAATTTTCCCAGACAATACACGAAGTCGTGGCTACATAAGAAAACGGCGTGGTAATAATTTCGCCTTGCAATCCTAATGCTTTGATAGCTATTTGTAAGGCAATAGTTCCATTATTAAGAAAAAATAGGTGTTTTACGCCCAAATATTCTTTCAATTTAGTTTCCAATTCGACAACTAAGGGTCCATGATTAGTCAAGTGAACTCGTTGCCAAATTCCTATCAGGTATTCGTTATATTCCACCTGTGGTGGGAGGTAAGATTTTGTTACGTTAATCATAGGTTTTTATTTTTTAGGATATGATAACATTTTAGACTATCAATTACTGTGTAATTATTAGTAATAAATTTGTCAAGTGGTAATTTATTATTTAGTTTTTCTTTATTTGCAACAACAAATTTAGGAATACGATTCTCTTCTTTTATTTGGTTCAACCATTTGTTCATAGTGAAATCAGACACTATGTTACAAACAATAGTAGCTTTTAGTGGTGGTCTTGTATTAGTTAAGTAGTTAAATCCATATAAATTATATCCTTGTTCTACCCAATTAGCGTTACTATAAAATAATACAAAATCTTTATTGGTTTCTGGACATAATATTTTAATTTTACTTACCAAACTATCTGTAAAATCAACAATATACTTTTCTGTATAGATACCTTTCAATTTAGGCGTAGCAAAGGTATTGGTTAATAATGTCTTATTAGGTTGGAAATAAACAGAAAAATGTAAATGTAAATAATTATGCACAGCAAAAAGTATAATAAACAAGTATATTGGTATAAGTTTCTTCGTATTAACAAGATACAATCCATAGCAAAGAAATATACAACCTAACCAATTTGTTTCAGCAATGATTTCAAAACTATTTGCCGATACTAATAAAATTATTAAAATAAAAAAAGTTGTTGTTCCTGCATAAATAATAAATAGAATATTTTGTTCTCTACTATTGACCAATTTTTGTATAAATAACCCAATCGCAAATGCAAACAATAACACATACGCTAATACATAAAAAGCATTACTGGCGAAATAATCCTTAAAATTCTGTGTTATAGATGCATTATAGTTACCAATACAGCTAAATATACTAAATAATAAAAATATAAATCCTAGTACATAAAATTTTTGTCGACTATGCGATTCCCTTCCATAGATAAAACCACCTACCAACCCCACTAATACAAAGATAAGTATGTACCAACGATTTGCAGCAAATAAAATTTTGATTAGCAGTGCTTTGAACTTATTACCACCATACATTGGTGCCTCTCTTGTTATTCGTATGTTTTCTATAATATCGTATAAGATATTTTTTAAGAACAATACCACTAAAAGCATACAAGAAAATAGAATAAAAGCCAACATAAATATTTTTATTTTTTTAATAAAAATATCGTCATATTTGAAATACCTGCTTGTTAATAGGATAAGAGTATATACAAATGGCAATACAGGCATTAGTGGTAAATAAACAAATACTAATTGTAAGGCTAAAATAGCTGATAGGACAGCAAATATTATGGAAAAAATACTATTTTTTGTTAAATAAGATAATAAGAGTAGGGAAATAGAATTTATAACAAAAATATAGGGTAAATTAATGTAAGATAAACTAAATATGTTGTAAGGTGTAAAAAAACATAAAGGTATCAATAACCAAGTAAAGAAAAGTCTTTTTGTAACGATATTTAGTATGGTAAGGTGGAAAGCAAAACTTAATACAACAATAGACAAAGAAATGTAACGTATGATTAGTAGAGAAGTATCTGGGAAAAAAATAAATATATTGGACATATACAAATCAAAGCCACGCATGGTAGTATAAACCTCATAGAAGTATTTGTCTCCTTGAGCAATACGGAAAGAGGAATCAAGATAAAAACTTTCATCAGCTACAGTTAAAATATCTGTACCTAATCCTAAACGATTGGTAAGTAAAAAAATACCTATTAGAATAATTAGGGGAAGAACCGTGTGAATTAGGATATTTAAGATACGCATTGTGTAATAATTTTTTATTGAAAATATTGAGCAGTGTAATAAATAAGTTAAGAGAAATTTAAAGTACATTTGTCTTCAATACAAATGAGTTGATTGCCAAGCAATTTGCCTAAAGGCAAATGTATATTTATGATGTCTTAATACTTACTTGGGATAAGTAAAAGAAAATAAAAAAGCAATATTTAATTTATTCTAACTTGGTAAAGTTAAGTTTATTATAATAAAATTTTGTAAGGTATTAGAACCTTTATTTTTTTAATACAAATTCTACAATAAATAAAGGTCTTTTGCGAGTTTCATCAAAATTCCGCCACAAATACTCTCCAATTATTCCTAACATTCCCATTTGTATGCCTCCAATCATCAGAATTGCAATCATAATAGAACTCCAACCAGCCATATTTGTTCCTAAAAACATTTTTTGAAATACCAAAGCAATAGTTAATACTACAGAAAAAATAAAACAGCCCAAACCAATTACAGAAATTATGCGAATAGGAAAAAAAGAATAAGCTACAAATCCGTCTATGAAATACTTAATTAACTTAGATAAACTCCATGCAGATTTTCCTATTTCTCTTTTTTGTCGAGTGTAAGGTACTAATTTGGGTGCATAACCAGGCCATAACAATAAACCTTGAATAAACGGATTTCTCTCATAGTTTTTTGTCAATAAGTCTATCATGACTCTATCTACTAAAAAGAAATCATAAGCACCATGTAGATTTGGCAAAGCAAATTTTTGCATCATTTTATAAAAAAAAGACGAGGCAAATTTTCTAGCCCACGCATCTTCTCTTGCCAATCTTTCCCCTATGACTAATTTATATTCTCCATTATTCCATGCCTTAAATAACTCATGAATCATCTCTGGCGGGTCTTGTAAATCCGCCGAAATATTTATCGCACAATCTCCCTTAGCATAGGCTAAACCCGCCAAAATAGCAGCAACTTGTCCAAAATTTCTGGTAAAATTAATAACTACCACGCTACCATCTTGTTGTTGTAATTCTTTTAGATATTTCAGAGAATTATCAGGTGAGCCATCATTTACAAAAATTAATTCATAATTTAAGTCCGCATATTTAGATAACTCTGTGGTAAGTTTCTTATATGTTGTAGGTAAATTGAGTTCACTTTTATAAACTGGAATAATAATAGATAATAATTTCATAATTTATATTTTTTCATTTTTTGAAATTTTCTTGACAAATATTCGGATTTTTCGATACCTATTATTTTTACAAGCAATTGGAAAATTTTATTTCTATCGTTAAATAGTTGGTATCCGTCTTTTTGTGCAAATATCCATGCCTCTCTTGCTTGTACTATATCATCCATTAAATACAATATAGTACCTATTTTGCTTGCTCTGTCCGCAATATTTTTATGATATATTTTTGGTAAAGATTCTCGCAGTAATTGCAATGCCTTGAGTCCAGAAATATAAACTTGGTTTTGATTGCTACTGCTATGACTATTGTTGCGCAATCTTTGAATAACCAATGACTCGTCAATTATTGCAGGTTTTTTAGCTGTGTGAGCTAAACGAATATGAAACTCATAATCTTCTGATTGTGCTAAGACATCAGCTAATCTAAATCCTCCTACAATTTTTGCTAATTCTTTTGTATAAGTTACAGAAGGAACCAAATAACTACCTGAAATACCATAACTAACAATATTTTTATTAGTAATATTACTAACATTTATAACTCTTAAAGCCACAATCTGGTTATCTTTTTGAGCTTCTATATCGTTAATAAGGAAATCAGCTCCCGTATCCATTATTTTTTCTTTGATTTTTTCTACACAATTAGGTTTAAATAAATCATCTGCATCTTGAAAATGTACGTAAGTACAACTCGTTTCTTCCATCAATAAATTGCGTCCAAAAGCTGGTTTTTTATTTTCTGTCCCTCGTATTACCTTAATTTGTAAAGGAAAATTATTTGGTAGATAATCCACAGCAGGAAAGGTAGAACAATCATCATACACCATAATTTCATCAGGCATTACTGTTTGCACTCGCAAAGATTCCAAACATTCTGTTAGAAGTTCTTTTTCGTTGTAGTAGGTAATGAGAATAGCTAATGTTTGCATGATATACTAGTATAGGAGATTATTTTTTAAGTTTAAGTATAGAAATTATTTACAACTGTGCCACCAACTCGGATATTTTAGCTTCATCATTGGTTACAGTACAGAAAATACCTTGTTTTTATTTTTTTAATAATTGTCGAATTTTTTGCGGAAAAATATTTTGATATATTTTAGAAATTCGTAATGTATTATAAATACCAATAACAGGCACTAAGTATTTATACAACATAGAATATTCTGTTGCATCTATAGCATTTTTAGACAAAGTATTGGCATAGCCAAAAGCCTCCTTTGCTTTGGTATAAAATTGTCTGCTATATAAAGATACGCCAACCATATTTGCTCTTTCTGCAAGTAACCTATTATATTTTTGTGGCAAGTGTTTTGCCAATAAATCAACAGCTTGTAAAGTTGCCGCAGCCCAATTTTCAAAATCTGCGTTTCTACTTTGGTTTTTTAATCTATATATAACTAAATTATCCTCTATGATATGGTATGATTTTATTTCATACATTAGTCTCGCAAAAAATTCATAATCTTCCGAAGCAGATAAATATTCATTGCCCCAAAAACCTGCTACTGTATTCATAATATCTTTCCTAAAAGTAATACTTTGTGTAGGATAACAATACTTTATGCCAAAAACTACTGCACCTAATTCTTTTATTTTATCAACTTTAACATGATTATGATGAATTAATTGACCATCTTTACAGGCTTCCACTTCATTAATTATCACATCAAATTTTTCCTTGACCAAAGCATCTTTTATTTTTTGAATACAATCTGTTTTTAATAAATCATCTGCATCTTGAAAATGCAAATAATCACTTTGTGCCTCCTGCATCAAGATATTACGCCCAACAGCAGGAGAACCATTATTAATAGTACCTCTAATAATACGATAAGGAATAGAAAAATTGGCTGGTATATAGTCTATAGCAGGAAATGGCGAACAGTCATCATAAATGAGTAACTCATCTGGATAGACTGTTTGTACTGCAATAGATTCCATACACTCAGTAAATAATTCTTTTTCGTTATAATAAGTTATGAGTAAAGATAGCGTATTTTTTTGCATACTTCGTAAATCATATATATATATGTCATTGAACAACTTTTGATATTAAGCCTTATCCCATAATTTGAATGGTATTTTTTCAATACCACGCCCAAGTCTTGTAAATAAAGCATTTAATTGAGGATTTTTTATTAAAATTGGCTTATAATTAGATTTAAAATTTAACAAAGTAGAAACACACTTAGAAAATTCATAAATATTTGTAATACCCATTTCTCTGCAATTAACAGTTAATGTGTCATAATCTGTAAACAATCCACAATTTGCTAATATTGTTTCATTATTTTGCTCTCTATATTTGTTAGGAGAATATTTTGGGAGCAACGTAGTAAAATAATCTCCCAAGTTATTATTCTTAGCAAGTTGTTCAATATAGATTAAATTTTCTTTGGAATAAATCTCTTGTTTATGCTGATTTTCTGATAATAACTTTGGCAATGCCCATTTAATCAATATATGTCTGTTTTCTTTTGGCTCAATTTGTAATAGAGCATCTAATTCTGTCATGGTATTTAAAAAAATGCTTTTTAATTCTTCATCCAAAGGAAAATCTTGCATTTCTTTATAGAATGTACCAAGCTCACCCTTCAAATTTCTTGTATGCAAGTTAGCACCATTACTTCTTGGAGATGTACCTACTATAGAAACACAAAGATTACTATTTGCATAAGAATCTACATATCTTGGCAAAATTAAAGAAGAATACACATCAGGAGCACAAGCACGAAAAAATTTGCCACTTGTCTGCTGCTTAATTTTATTAATTAACTGTATATCTACAAAACATTGGTGGTAAATACTTAGCAATCCAAAAAAATCTTCTATTTCATATCGTTGGTATTTTTCCAACATAGTCTTCGTTTGTGCAATACTAACTGTCTTCAGCAAAGACAAATAACCCATATTTGCATATTCACCAGCACCGTCCCAAGTATAATTTGCCTTCGCACAGGATAGAATCTGTTGGTTGGTCATGTTTGCAATGATATTTACATTAGTAATTCCACCCAACAACATACCATCATCATCTCCTAAATAATGTACATAACCTTCCGTTACATGACTTAAAGCAAATTCATAATTGACAGTCATTTCCACCCGTCTTCCTGTATTGATATAACGAATACGTTTATCGGTAAAAGAATCTACAACTTCTTTTGTATTATCTTGGCTAAAATTATCTGAAACCAAAATCTCTAAATTTTCATAATCTTGAGCAACCAATGTTTTCAAACACCAATATAGCGTATTTGCTCTTTCCCGAGTTGTTACTATTACCGTAAATTTGTGTTGTTTCATTACAGAGTAAATAATTTAATATTAAGTTCTTTTGTCAATACCTGAATTTCAGACAAATAATTTTCGTTCATTACCAAAATATTTTCAATATTTTGTCTTTCTAAAGCATTTGGCGAAACAATTGGGTGACCTGTTTTTGCGATATATTTACCTTGTTTGACAGGGTTAATATCTACCACACAAGCTACTTTTTGACGTTTGCTATCCAACAAATTTAAAAAAGTAGAACCTTTTGCACCAGCACCCCAGATAGCAATATTTTGATGGCTATCCAAAAAATTTGTCCATTTGACAATCGTATCTACAAATAAAGGTTGATACACAGCACTTGCTTGATTTGGAATGGTAGTTTGCAAATCTGCTAAATCTGCCCATAAATAAATATACTGCCCACCAAAAAAATTACCAACTTCTGCTTTCGTGAACATACACCCTAAAGAACTTTCTGTAAAATAATTACAATGTTCATAAAAAATGTCCCAAAAAGCCTGTTTATGTAAAATCCAATCAAAAGTAGGAACTTCTACAAATAATTTCCCTCGATAGTTATTTGCTTTTGCTATTTGATGCAGAAAAGAAAATGGAGAGGTTATATGTTCTAAAGTATGGCGTAAAATGATTACATCTCCTTGTATAGCAGAAGATTCTGTAAAATATTCTTTGCGGATAAGTGGGTTATTGCCTTCATAAGTAGGGTCAAATCCTATGCAATCTATATGTTTATTTTGCATCATATCAAAAAAATGCCCTTTCCCACAACCAATTTCTACCACTTTTTTGCCCTCCAATCCATAACTTTCTAATTGTGCCAAAACTTTTTGCAGGTGTTGCTGAAAAAACAACGAAGTTGCTTGTTCATTTTGATAATTGGCATCATAATTCATCAAAGAATTATCAAATTTTAAATTATACACAAAACCAGAAATTGTGGATTGTACGAGTTCCACCTCACCAATTTCTGCTTGTAATGCTTCGGATTGTGTAGGATATACTTTATTTTGAAAAACAGGTACTTGTTTTTGCGTAAATAGGCTATGATAACCGTCTGTTTGATTAGAAAAGTTATCCTTGATTTGTGCGAATGTCATATAATTTTGTGTTATCTCCCCAAAAAGCTAAAGGCTCGTAAGTTGGGTAAGGATAATAGCCTAAATTTAGGTGAATACTTTTGTTTTTTTCTTGCAAATATCTTTCGACTAAATTGCGTATAGAAATAGGTTTGCCACTACAACAATTAATAATGCCTTGTATTTTGTCTTGTAAAGCTATCAAAACAAGATTTTCTGCCACTTTTTCTACAGGAAGATAATCTCTTAGTTGCTCACCACCAGACATATTAAAAATTTGCTCCTCTTTTTCTAAAGCTTTATCTAATTGTGCCAACAAAGATTTTTCACTCTGTCCTTTGCCATACATATAAAAAAGACGAACCCATTTGAACGAAAACGGCTTCTTGGTTTGTAAAATTTCTATAAATTTTCGTAAACTATCTTTTGCTAAACCGTATGAATTTTGTGGATTTGTCTGTAAACTTTCGGACAAACAGCCATTTAGCATACCATATTCAAAGCAAGTGCCTATTACAGTTAGGTTTTGTAAACCGTTTTCTACCAAATTTTTAATAAAAAAATAGTTTTGGTATAAATTTCTTTCTAAATGAAATAAATCTAAGTAATTTGGCAAACCTTCCCACGCCAGATGAATGGCATGCGTTGGCTCTTCAAAATAGGTAAAGCAATTCATATTATTTTCTGTGCTTACATGGAAAGGCTTATAAATCACTTTGTCATACCAAGCAAAGTGTTTTGCTTTTGCTGCATTGCTAGAACTTGCTATCACTTGTATATTGTGTTGTAAAAGTTCTTCAATTACATAAGTACCTATAAAACCTGTTGCACCTGTTACTAAAACTTTCATACGTATAGATAATTGACAATTTTGATAGTAACACCACAAAATACCTTATCAGGGTGCAAAAGTAAGTAAATATTCCAAAACAAAAAATAAATTCTTTAATTTTTGCCTATGCATCAATGTCTAAAAAATAGATAGGAAATAAAATAGGAAATACAACGCATTGCTTATATTTAAACTTTTTATGCTTATTGTAGTTATTTTTTTCTCATTTTTTGTAGCAATAAAAGCACTTCGAAGGCAGTAAAAGGAAAATATAATGCAAAGAAAGTAGCTGCAAAATGTACTTGATTTTTTTGATAATTGAAAAAATAGTAAAATAAAATACCTCCCGAAATAAATAAACGTATTGTTGTAGAACCCATACTTGCATTATAAAAATCTAAAGCATCATTTGTTTTTAAGCTATTATCCACCAAATAATAACTCAACCACGTAATTCCAATAAAATAAAATAACAGCACCCACGAATATACTTGCACCAATTCGGGTTTAAAAAGTTGTATGCTGAGCAATATCCAAAAGATAACACCGCAAAAAATCGCAAACTGTTTATAAAATGGTTTCAAATGTATAGCCGTTTAGTAGTGTAGTAAAATAATTTTGTATCTCATTTTTTATTTTTTAGGCTCGCAATTTATTTATTTTTCTTAGACAAAACAACAAAAAACGTCTTAGTTTTCTAAGACGTTTTTTGTTGGATAGACTTTAAAAGTATTTTTAGTCAAATACTACTTCTTTGTCTTGCAAAGCATCAGTAATACGAGTTTGCTCTTTTTTCACAATTTTGTTTTTTGCCAAGTTTAGTAATAGCAAATTTTTGAGGTTGCCTATTTTTTTAGGCAACACAGTAAGTTGATTGTTCATGAGGTCTAAAGCCTGAATATTTGGCAAGTCGCAAATAGATTCGGGCAGTTTACTAAGCATATTTCCCCACAATACAACTACTCGTACATTAGCCAAACCTCCAAATTCATTTGGCAAGGCTACTAATTTGTTAGTATTCAAATCTAATGTAATAAGGTTTTTTAGATTTCCAATCGTATTTGGTAGGCTGGTAATTTGGTTGCCCCACAATACCAAATCTTTCATATTGACCATATTACCCATTTCGACAGGGAGATTTGCAAGCATATTTACATTCAAGTCCAATGTTTCTAAACTTGTTAATCCACCTATTTCTTTTGGCAATGTTTTGATTTTGTTGTTACTCAAATCTAATTCTTTTAGTTTGCTTAGTTTACCTACTTCTGCTGGTAGTTCTTCTAATTGGTTATAAGAGGCGTCAAATTGTTCGAGTTTGCTCATATTTCCTATTTCTGCTGGCAGACGGCTGATGGTATTGATGCTGATATTGAGAAAACGCAAACTTGCCAAACTTCCTACTTCGGTAGGAATTCCTTTTAGTTGGTTAGAATTGGCATCAAATTTTTCTAAATTTGTGAGATTTGCTATAGAAACAGGTAATTGTTTAATTTGATTATCCCAAATTTCTAATAATCTTAGTTTTTTTAGTTCTCCAAAATTAGCAGGCAATGCCACTAATACATTGCTACTCAAATCTAATTCTTGTAAATTGCTAAGTTTTGCAAATTCCATTGGCAATTCTACCAGCTGATTATGGTCAAGGTCAAGTTTTACCAAGTTTACCAAATTTGCAATTTCTGCGGGCAGTTTGGTAAATTGATTGCCTTCGAGATGCAATACTTTGAGTTGGGTAAGTTGCGTAATTTCGATGGGCAGTGTTTGTAATTGGTTAGAAGACAAGTGTAACACTTGCAAATTTTTTAGCTTGCCAATTTCTGCGGGTAACGCATCTAATTGATTATCACTAAGATACAACTCTTGTAGGTTCGTGAGTTTGCCTATATCGGCAGATAATTTTGGTGCAGCTTCTAAGCCGTCCCCTCCCCAAACATCTGCATCAAACTTTACTAAGTCTAATTTATAGACTCTATCAGGGTTTTTTAGGGCTTCTTCTAACGAACTATAAAGTTTTTCTTTGGATAAGGTTGCCGAGTCTAATAAAGCCGTTTGGGCAAAACTCATTTGTGAAGCAAGCAACAGACCGAATGAAAGTATGGTTTTACGAAACATATTTCTATTATTTTTAGATTGCCGAAAATACGATAAAAATTTATATCAAAAGCTAATTTCCAAATTTATTATCAAATAACTAAGTTTTTGCATTAAAATTGCAAATAATTTTGTATTTTATGCAAAAGTTTTTCTTTATTACTTACTAAAACTAATAAAACTATGATTTTTAACAAAAAGATAGGCTTAATTTTGTGTTTACAACTATTTGTATTTCAACTTTATGCACAATGGCCTGCAAATATTACCGTGGTTACGAATGAAACCAATGTAAAAACCACCATCGAAGGAAAATTAGAAGATGGTAAAGTAGTAGATTTGGCGTGGGGGCATCACTCTGCCAATAATTGTTTTCCCGAATCTGCCAAAGATAATTTTCGTGGCAAGCACGTTTTATACACTACCTATTTGCCTGCACACGCCAAAATTACGATTGTGTTAAAACCTGTTTCGGATACCACCAAGATGAGTTTGTATGCCTATATGGTTGGGGCAAATAATTTTTCGTCTATTGTGCCAAGTGTGCATAGTTGCATTATTTGCAAGTCCGATTATCCAGCATTACCCGTTACAAACCCACCAAAAAATAACAAGCAAAATAATAAAACTCCAAATGCCAAAAATGAGAAACCTAAGCCACAACCACAGCCCGAAGTGGTAGTCAAAAATGTAGGAAATACACGAGTAATAGAGCTAAAAGGTAGTGGAAATCAAGCATACAATGTTATGTTTGGCGTAGCAGGCGTAGGCGTAGATGGGCTAACAGGGGCATATACGATTGAAGTGCTTGTAAGATAGAAAAATGTTTTGATAATAGAGATGATTAAAGTCTGTAGCATAGACTTTAGTCCAATGCTATTAAGCTAAGAAGTAAAAAATAAGTCAAAGTAAAGTGTATTTTTGTAAAGTTCTGAATTTCACAACTTACATTTTTACAATGACTTATAGCCCAAAGGTA